>NZ_JBSFZS010000030.1:0-71635 GCF_053600395.1 Streptomyces sp. NPDC005070
TGTGCTTGACCGAGATCTTGATGTCACGGAAGTCGTGCTCCTCGAAGAGGGACGCCTCCCACAGCGCGGACTCGACGAGCGCCTCGGGCGTCGCCTTGCCGTACTTCTGGAGCAGCCGCTTGTCGAGGGAGCCGGCGTTGACGCCGATCCGGATCGGGGTGCCGGTGTCCTTCGCGGCCCGCGCGATCTCCTTGACCTGGTCGTCGAACTGCTTGATGTTGCCGGGGTTGACTCGGACGGCCGCGCAGCCGGCGTCGATCGCGGCGAACACGTACTTCGGCTGGAAGTGGATGTCCGCGATGACGGGGATCTGGGACTTCCTGGCGATGGTCGCGAGCGCGTCGGCGTCGTCCTGGGTCGGGCAGGCGACCCGGACGATCTGGCAGCCGGACGCGGTCAGCTCGGCGATCTGCTGGAGCGTGGCGCCGATGTCCGACGTGCGCGTGGTCGTCATCGACTGCACCGAGACAGGCGCGTCTCCACCCACGGCCACGGTTCCGACCTGGATCTGCCGGGTCTTCCGGCGCTCGGCCAGCTTGGTCGGAACGGACGGCATGCCGAGAGAAATCGCAGTCATCTGCTGTGCAACCCCAAGTTATGGATCAAGGTCCCGGAAATCGTGGGCTCCGGGCTTCGAGATTACGGTACGAGCGCGCCACCGGGCACATCACGCCCCCGGCACTCAAACCCACTCAATGGAAGGCGGCCGGACACCCAGGGTGCCCGGCCGCCACCAACACGGTATGACTATGAGATTTTCACGGGATTTACGACGTCGGCGATGAAGACGAGGACCGTGAAGCAGACGAAGATCCCGGCCACCACGTAGGCCACCGGCATCAGCTTCGCCACGTCGAACGGGCCCGGGTCCGGGCGGCGCATGACGCGGGCGAGGTTCCGCCGCAGGGACTCCCACAGGGCACCCGCGATGTGCCCGCCGTCGAGCGGGAGCAGCGGGAGCATGTTGAACAGGAACAGGGAGAGGTTGAACCCGGCGACCAGCAGGAGCATCATCGCGACCTGCTGCGACGCGGGGATGTCCAGGGTGAAGACGTCGCCGCCGATACGGGCCGCGCCGACCACGCCCATCGGGGAGTCGGCCTTGCGCGGGCCGTCGCCGAAGGCCGCGTCCCACAGGTCGGGCACCTTGCCGGGCAGCGACACGAGGGACTCGACGCCGTTCTGCATCATGTCGCCCATGCGGTCCACGGACTGGCCGAAGGACTGCTCGACGATGCCGGTGGCGGGTGTGAAGCCGAGGAAGCCGGCGTACACGTACTTGCCCTCGACGTAGCCGCCGTTGCCGTCGGTCTTGCTCACCTGGTTCTTGATCAGCAGGGCCTTCAGCTCGACCCGCTCGCCCTTGCGGTCGACGACGATCGTGACGTCCTTGCCGGGGTTGGCCCGGATGTCGGACTGGAGGGCCGCCCAGTCGTCGACGGACTTGCCGTCGAACGCGATGATCTTGTCGCCGCCGCGAAGCCCGGCCGCCTTGGCCGGCGCCGCCTTGTCGCCCGCCGCGCACTTCGTGCGGTTCTCGCTCTGCTGGATGACGCAGTCGGAGACCTTGCCGACCGTGGTGGTCTGGGTCTGGACGCCGAACGTCATCATCACGCCGAGGAAGATCGCGACGGCGAGGATCAGGTTCATGAAGGGACCGGCGAACATCACGATCACGCGCTTCCACGGCTTGCGCGTGTAGAAGAGGCGGGTCTCGTCCCCGGGCTGCAGTTCCTCGAAGGCCGCCGACCGGGCGTCCTCGATCATCCCCCGGAAGGGGGACGTCGAGCGGGCCTCGATCCGGCCGTCCGGGCCGGGCGGGAACATCCCGATCATGCGGATGTAGCCGCCGAGCGGAACGGCCTTGATGCCGTACTCGGTGTCGCCCTTCTTGCGCGACCAGATGGTCGGGCCGAAGCCGACCATGTACTGCGGCACCCGGATGCCGAAGAGCTTGGCCGTCGACAGATGTCCCAGCTCGTGCCACGCGATCGAGATCAGCAGGCCGACCACGAAGACGACTATGCCGAGGATCATCATCAGGGTCGTCATGCACGAGCCTCCGCGATTGTCGTCTGTGCCGTCAGTTCACGGGCCCGGGCCCGAGCCCAGGTCTCCGCTTCGAGGACGTCCGCGAGGGTCAGGGAAGTTCCCGTACGCGGTGTGCCGTGTTCCTCGACGACCCGGGTGACAGTCTCCATGATCCCGTTGAACGGCAGGGTGCCGTTCAGGAACGCGTCCACGCACTCCTCGTTGGCGGCATTGAACACCGCCGGGGCCGTACCCGCGAGCCGCCCCACGTGCCGGGCGAGTCCCACCGACGGGAAGGCGTCGTTGTCGAGCGGGAAGAACTCCCAGGTCGACGCCTTCGTCCAGTCGAAGGCGGGCGCCGCGTCCGGGACGCGCTCGGGCCAGCCGACGCCGATGGCGATGGGCCCCCGCATGTCGGGGGGCGTCGCCTGGGCGATCGTCGAGCCGTCCGTGAATTCCACCATCGAGTGGACATACGACTGCGGGTGCACGACCACCTCAATGCGGTCGAAGGGAATGTCGTAGAGGAGGTGCGCCTCGATGACTTCCAGTCCCTTGTTGACCAGGGTCGCGGAATTGACGGTGATCACCGGGCCCATGGCCCAGGTGGGGTGCGCGAGGGCGTCGGCCGGTGCCACGTTCGCCAGCTCCGCCTTCGTACGGCCGCGGAACGGGCCCCCGGAGGCGGTCACCACGAGCTTGCGCACATCGGCGCGCGTGCCGGAGGCCAGCGCCTGGAAGAGGGCCGCGTGCTCGGAGTCGACCGGGATGATCTGGCCCGGCTTCGCCAGCGCCTTCACCAGCGGGCCGCCGACGATGAGCGACTCCTTGTTGGCGAGCGCGAGGGTGCGGCCCGCCTCCAGCGCGGCGAGGGTGGGCGCGAGGCCGATGGAACCGGTGATGCCGTTCAGGACGGTGTGACAGCGCGACGCGGCGACCTGGGCGGCCGCGTCCGGTCCGGCGAGGATCTCGGGAAGGGTCTCACCGGGTGCGTACCGGGCCGCGAGGGCCTCCCTGAGCGCCGGGACGGCGTCCTCGCGCGCCACGGCGACCGTCCGTACCCGCAGCCGGTGGGCCTGCTCGGCGAGCAGGGCGACCCTGCCGCCGGCGGCGGACAGCGCGGTGACCCGGAACCGGTCGGGGTTGCGCAGCACGAGGTTGATGGCCTGGGTGCCGATCGATCCGGTGGATCCGAGGATCACGACATCCCGGACTCCGGTCACGGGGTCGAAGACGAGATGCGGATCAGCGAGGGGGGCTGGACTGTCGCTCATCCCCCCATTGTGGCCGCAACGCGGCGGCCGTAGGACAGGGCGTCCCTCATTCCCACCGTCTCTCCCCGTGAACGGCGGCGCTCCGGCGCGTCGGGAAGCGACGGCGGGAGCGCGCGTCGGCGGGGGCCGCGGGGCCGGGTGCCCGGCGACGCGCGGCCGTGGTGAGACCGTCCGCCCTGCTGATCCGCAGGTCGGCGCCCACGGTGGCGCACGGGCGCGGGCTCCGGCGGGCGGGGACGGCCGCGCACGGGCCGCCCGACGGGCGGCCCGTGCGCCTTCGCGGGACGGACGTCAGCGAATGGGCCGGTGCACGTTCTCCCGGGTGCTCGCGCCGGGGGTGGCGTCGGCGATCCAGGGGCCTTCGCCCGACGGGTCCAGGACGCCTTCCTCCAGCCAGGTGTACGTGCCCGACAGGACCCCCTTGACGACCTTGCGGTCGAGGTCGTCGGTGTTGGTCCACAGGCGTCCGAAGAGTTCCTCGACACGGATGCGGGACTGGCGGCAGAAGGCGTCGGCGAGCTGGTAGGCCTCGCGCCCGTGATCGCCCTTCTTGCGCAGGTGTTCCGCCCGTACGCAGGCCGCGCTCATCGCGAAGAGCTCGGCGCCGATGTCGACGATCCGGCCCAGGAAGCCCTGCTTGGTCTCCATGCGGCCCTGCCAGCGCGACATCGCGTAGAAGGTGGACCGGGCGAGCTTGCGGGCGTTGCGCTCCACGTACCGCAGATGCGTGGACAGGTCCACGTCCTGGTGGAACTCGCTGTACGAGCGCGGGAGCTGGCCCGCGCCCGCCACCAGTTTCGGCAGCCACTTGGCGTAGAAGACACCGGCGTTCGCGCCCGCCTTCGCCTTCTCGGAGAGGGACTTGTCGGGGTCGATGAGGTCGCCGGCGACCGAGAGGTGGGCGTCGACGGCCTCCCGGGCGATCAGCAGGTGCATGATCTCCGTGGAGCCCTCGAAGATGCGGTTGATGCGCAGGTCGCGCAGGACCTGTTCGGCGGGGACCGCTCGCTCGCCGCGGGCCGCCAGCGACGCGGCCGTCTCGAAGCCCCGGCCGCCGCGGATCTGGACCAGCTCGTCGGCCATCAGGCAGGCCATCTCGGAGCCGTACAGCTTGGCGAGGGCGGCCTCGATGCGGATGTCGTTGCGGTTCTCGTCGGCCATCTGCGACGACAGGTCGAGCACGGCCTCCAGCGCGAAGGTGGTGGCCGCGATGAAGGAGATCTTGGAGCCGACGGCCTCGTGGAAGGCGACCGGCTTGCCCCACTGCTCACGCACCGACGTCCACTCACGGGCGATCTTCAGGCACCACTTGCCGGCGCCCACGCACATCGCGGGCAGCGAGAGGCGGCCGGTGTTGAGGGTGGTGAGGGCGATCTTCAGGCCCGCCCCCTCGGGTCCGATGCGGTTGGCGGCGGGCACGCGCACCCGGTGGAAGCGGGTGACGCCGTTCTCCAGGCCGCGCAGGCCCATGAACGCGTTGCGGTTCTCGACGGTGACGCCCTCCGAGGCCGCCTCCACCACGAACGCCGTGATGCCGCCCTTGCTGTCCTCGGACTTCGGGACACGCGCCATGACGACGAGGAGGTCCGCGACGACGCCGTTGGTCGTCCAGAGCTTCACCCCGTCGAGGATGTAGTCGTCGCCGTCCGGCACGGCGGTCGTGGCGAGCCGCGCCGGGTCGGAGCCGACATCCGGTTCGGTGAGCAGGAAGGCGGAGATGTCGGTGCGGGCGCAGCGCGGCAGGAAGATGTCCCGCTGCTCCTGGGTGCCGAAGAGCTTCAGCGGCTGGGGCACGCCGATCGACTGGTGGGCGGACAGCAGCGCGCCGAGCGCCGGGTTCACGGAGCCGACCAGGGCGAGGGCCTTGTTGTAGTACACCTGGGTGAGGCCGAGACCCCCGTACTTGGTGTCGATCTTCATGCCGAGCGCGCCGATTTCCTTGAGCCCGGTGATCGTCTCGTCCGGGATCCGTGCGTCGCGCTCGATCCGGGCGGAGTCGATCTTCGTCTCGCAGAAGTCCCGCAGTTTGGCCAGGAACTCCTCGCCGCGCAGCGTGTCCTCGTCGGCCGGGAGCGGGTGTGGGTGGATCAGGTCGAGCCGGAAGCGGCCCAGGAAGAGTTCCTTCGCGAAGCTGGGCTTGCGCCAGTCCTGTTCGCGCGCGGCCTCGGCGACCTGCCGTGCCTCGCGCTCGGTGACTGTGGGCTGGTGGGGTGTGGCGGACATGAGGCTCACCTCGCCGCGAATAGGGATCTTGGGACAGTCCATTACCGACCGGTTCTACTCGATCGTATTTACCCGATTCCGGATGACCCCACCAGTCCTCGCGCAGCGTTCGGCCCGATGCGCTCCCCCCGCGAACCGGCCACCGGCGTTGCGCCGGAGGCCCGCTTCGCGGGACGGTCTGAATGCTCCGAACGGGGGAGGCGCCGCTCGGCCGGGAGGGAGGTGCGCCGCGATCGGGGATCACCGTCGCGCCACGGCCGGGATCGGCGCCGCGCTGCGGCCGGAATCGCCGCTGTAGTGCGGCCGGGACCGGCGCTGTGACGCGGCCGGAATCGCCGCTGGGCCGCGTCCGGGATCGCCGTCGCACCACGGCCCGGAAATCACCTTCGCACCGAGGCCGGGAAACCACTGTCGAAGCGCTTCGACAGCCTCTGGACACGATTCCTTCACCGAGCTAGTGTCGAGCCACCCTCATTCGCCCCGATCGGTACCGCGCGCACTGTCGAAGCGCTTCACAAAACTGGGAGAGCTGGATGGTCACCCTCGCCGAGGTCGCCCAGCACGCCGGAGTCTCGGCGAGCACGGTGAGCTATGTCCTCAGCGGCAAGCGGTCCATCTCCGCGACCACCCGGCAGCGGGTCGAGCGGAGCATCCAGGAACTCGGCTACCACCCGAACGCGGGCGCCCGCGCCCTGGCGAGCAACCGGTCCAACATCATCGCGCTGATGGTCCCGCTGCGCACCGACATGTACGTACCCGTGATGATGGAGATCGCCATCGCCGTGGCCACCAGCGCCCGGACCCACGGTTACGACGTCCTGCTGCTCACCGGCGAGGAGGGGCCCGACGCGGTGCGCCGGGTCACCGGCAGCGGGCTCGCCGACGCGATGATCCTGATGGACGTCGAACTCGACGACGAGCGGCTGCCGTTGCTGCGCGCGACGGACCAGCCGTCCGTGCTCATCGGGCTCCCCGCCGAGACCACCGGCCTGACCTGCGTCGACCTCGACTTCGGGGCGACGGGCGCGCTGTGCGCCGAGCATCTGGCGCTGCTCGGTCACCGTGACATCGCTGTCATCGGCGAGGCGCCCGCCGTCTACGAGCGGCACACCGGCTTCGCCGAGCGGACGCTCGACGGACTCCGGGCCCGTTCCCGGGAGTTGGGGCTGCGCGTGCTGCACCGGCCCTGCGAGGGCGGCTACGACGCGATGGCCCTCACCCTCGCCCGCGTCTTCGACGAGCGCCCGGGCACCACGGGCTTCGTCGTGCAGAACGAGTCGGCGGTCGAACCGCTGCTCGCGCTGCTGCGCCAGAAGGGCCGTGCCGTGCCCGAGGACATCTCGGTGATCGCGATCTGCCCGGACCAGGTCGCCACCCAGGCCTCGGTGCGGCTGACGTCGGTCGCCATTCCCGCACAGGACATGGGCCGCCATGCCGTCGAGCATCTGATCGCCAAGATCGAAAGGCGCGGCAAGGACGAACTCGTACTGCTCGCACCCAAGTTGACGGTACGGGCGAGCACGGGTCCGGCGCCGGCCGCTCCCTGAACCGCTCTCCCGTCGGGGGCCCGCCCGGCGGCACCCCCCTCGCGGACCTCGCGTCCCCTGCCGGGTGTTCCCGCCGTCCACGTGCTCTCCGTGCCACCGCCCCGCCCGAACCCGTCGCGTCCACGCCCCACCCGTGTCCCAGCGTCTGTTCCCCGCTCCGCTCCTCCGGGCCGTCCCCTCCGTCCGCACCCCGGAACGGCCCCTACCGCACTCCCTGTCTGCATTCCTTGCGCAGGTGCGGCAACTCGGAGTTGACGGTGGTTGCTTGACGGTGGTCGGCGGCCGGGGTGGTCACTCGCACGGGTGATGTCGGTCGATGGTGTGCGCGGTCGGGGAACGCGTTGGCTAGGTTCACGGTCATGGCACGGTTTCGGATGTACCCGACGAGCGAGCAGGCGGGCGTCATGCTTGGCCACTGCGCGCATGCCCGGTACGTCTGGAACCTGGCCGTCGAGCAGCACGCGCACTGGTACAAGGGCCGCGGTGCGGCGCCCGGCTTCGCCGAGCAGTGCCGCCAGCTCACCGAGGCCCGGCGTGACAACGCATGGCTGGCCGCAGGCAATGCCGATGTGCAGCAGCAGGCCCTGAAGGACTTCGCCAAAGCCAAGAACGCCATGTTCACCTCCGGCTTCGGTGAGCCGACCTGGCGCAGGAAGCACGTGCACGAGGGTTTCCGTGTAATCGGCACGGACCGTATCGGGGAGTTCGAGGCGGACGGTTCACCGAAGCTGAACGCCAGGGGCAGGCAGGTCATGGGCCGCTCGGTGGTGATGCAAAAACTCAGTCGGCGGTGGGCGCGGGTGAAGGTGCCCGGCTGCGGCTGGGTCCGCTTCCGGCTCAGCCGCAAGGGCAGGGGCTCTGAACTGCCGAAGGCGAAGACGTTCCGTGTCACCTGCCGCAACGGCCAGTGGCACATCGCGTTCGCCGTCGTCCCTGCCCCCATCGAGACGCCCGGCACGGGCGAGATCATCGGCATCGACCGGGGCGTGGCCATCACCGCCGCTCTCTCTGACGGGCGGCAACTGAACTGCCCCCAGCTCACCGTCAGGGAACGCGTCCGGATCCGCAAACACCAGCGCCGGGCTGCCCGCGCACCCAGGGGCAGTGAGCGCAAGAGCACTGAGTACGCGAAGGCCGCCCGTATCAAGGCCCGCGAAGCGAACCGGCGCAAGGACTGGTGCGAGAAGACCAGCACGATGCTCGCCCGCACCTATGACCTGGTGCGGTTCGAGAAGCTGAACATCAAGAACATGACCCGCTCGGCCAGGGGAACCACCGAGCAGCCCGGCAAGCAGGTCAGGCAGAAGGCCGGCCTGAACCGGGCGATCCTGGCCCAGGGCTGGGGCCTGCTCCGGCAACGCACCGGGCACAAGGCCCCGGGCCGCATCGAGACCCGGGGCTGCCGCTCGGCCCCGGGATGACCGGCGGCCCGAACGAGGTCTGGTCGTACGGCGAGGAGGCCGACGCCGTCATGGAGAAGTACCTGCGCCTGCGGGAGCGCCTGAAGCCGTATCTGCTGGACGTGATGCGGGAGGCCCACGAGGAGGGGCTGCCGGTGATGCGCCCGCTGCTCCTGGAGTTCCCCGGCGACCAGACGGCCTGGTCGGTGGACGACGCCTACCTCCTCGGCCCCGACCTGCTGGTCGCTCCGGTCCTCACCGCGGGCGCGACGGCCCGTACGGCGTATCTCCCGGCGGGCGCGCGCTGGACGGACGCGTGGACCGGGGAGTCGTACGAGGGGGGCGCGTGGGTGACGGTGGACGCGCCACTGGACCGGATCCCGCTGTTCCTGCGGGACGGCGCACGGCTGCCCGTGGCGGGCTAGGACACTCCCGAAGGTGCGGCCGACCCCCGCGAGGGACCGGCCGCACCCGCGCGTCCGGATCAGCTACTGCTGACCGTCAGGTTGTTGGTGACGAAGTCGAGGCCGCCCGCCGACGAGGTGATCTCGAAGCCGAACTGCACGTCCCCGATGGTCGCGCCGCTCGACATCCAGCCCTTGGTGTTCGCGATCCACTTCAGGATGGGGAGGATGTTCATGGTTCCGGAGGTGGAGTCGGAGCTGCGGAGGAACGAGAAGACGTCGTTCGCGCCGTTGTTGCCCTTGTAGACGGTCCAGGTGTTGCCGCCCAGCGTGAGCATTCCCTGCGAGGTGCCGAGCGCGCCGACGGCTCCGTTGTAGTTGACCCAGAGCATGATCTCGTGGACGTAGCCGGTGTCCCAGATGTCGTACGAGGTGTTGTACGCGCCGGATGACGGGACGGTGACGTTGTAGCTGCTGGTGAGGGAGGACAGCCCGGCGATCGTCCTGCCCACGTACTTCTTGGAGTTGGGGTAGGACTTGATGCCGCCGGTGTTGGGGTGGTTGGCCCAGACTCCCCAGTTGGTGCCGGAGTTGGCCCAGACGCACTGGCTGCCCGCTCCGGAGCCCCAGATGTTGTTGTAGAGCGTGTAACCGTTCAGGGTGGTGTTGCCCCACTGGTCGCAGGAGGACCAGACGGCGGCCTGGGCGGGGGCCGAGGCGAGGCCGATCGTGGCTCCGAGTGCCAGCGCGGGGGCGATCAGCGCCCTGGTGATCCTGTTCAGCGTGCGAAGTGCCATGGCTTTCCTTCCATGGGTGGGGGGATGTGCGGGGGCTACCGCGGCCCCAGGGTGAGGACGCGGTCTTCTCCGGCGCTCAGGGAGAGCGGTCGCGCGCCGGTGGAAGTCCGGAGTTCGATGCGGCACGTGCGGCCCGGACGCAGGACGACGGTGGCGCCGTCGGGGGTCCAGGTGAGGTCGGCCTCCGCGCCGAACCTCGTCCGGAGGCCTCGGAGTTCGCCGCTCGGCAGGCTCGTGGGGAGCGCCGGGAAGAGGACGAGCCGCCGTGGGGTGGACTGGAGAAGTGCCTCGATGACGACGGAGGGCAGGGTGTGGGCGGCGTCTGCGTTGTAGACGTGGCGGTTCGGGTAGTGGCCGCTCATCAGGGAGACGTGGAAGAAGTCCCCGGCCAGGACGTTGTCGAGGGCCCGCGCCACCCGCCCGGCGTCCCGCAGCCGGGCGGCCACCAGGGCGTGGTGGAGGTGGCCGTGCGCCGAGTCGTTCTCGGCGCCGCGCAGTTCGAGGGCGCGGCGGGCCGCGGCGGCGAGGCCGGGGGCGTCGTAGGGATTGATCTCGTCGAGGGGCCAGACGCCGTAGAGGTGGCTGAGGTGCCGGTGGTCGTAGGTGTCGTCGAGTCCGGGACGGGCCCATTCGGCCAGCGCTCCGTCGCAGTTGACCCGGTGGGGCGGCAGCCGGTCGGCGAGCGCGAGCCAGCGTTCGGCGTCGGGGCCCGGGTGGTACTCGGCCGCTGTGCGCAGGGCGTGACGGGCCGCCGAGAGGTCCATGGCGGCGTTGACGGTGACCCAGCTCGCGTTCGCGGGACGGTTCTCCGGGGAGTAGGACGGCACGATCACCAGGTGGCCGTCGGCGTCGGTCCGGGTGAGGAAGTCCTCGTAGAAGCGGGCGGTCTCGGCGAGGGCGGCGGCGAGGCGCGGGTCGCGGCCGCCGTGTGTCTCGTCGTGGTCCACGAGGGGCTTGAGCAGCCAGTCGGCGCCCGCGGTCCACACGTGGAGCGGGTAGGCGCGGCTGAGGTGGTGGATGTGTCCCGACTCGCCGTCGGTGTGGGCGGGGGCGACCACGCCGCGGGCGCCGAACACGGCTCGGGCGTTGTCCCGCCAGTGCGGCAACTGGCCGTGGACCAGGGCCGCGTGGGCCTCGGTGACCTCGGGGAGGGCGGCCGCGGCAGCCGACGCCGTCTGCAGGTTGAGGTTGGCGTCCGTGGTGAACGCCCCGGACCAGGCGGTGTCCCAGTCGCCGGTCCACAGACCCGTCAGCCGTGGCGGGAGGGTGCCGGACGCGGACAGCAGGTGGTACCGGCCGGCCGCGAAGAGCCGTTCCACGAGAGCGGGGCTCTTCGGGCGCAGGACCAGCTCCGATCCCGGCAGTGCCCGTTCGGCCGGATCGGCGCCCAGGTCGAGGGTGACCCGCAGATAGGCGGCCCGGTGCGGGGCGGTGTGCCGGGCGAGCAGGTGGGTGTACGCGTGCTCGATGCCCTCGGGGCCGCCGTGACCGGCCTCGGGCAGCACCTCCCGCAGCGCGCGGAGCTCCGCGAGGGCGTCCGGGTCGCCCCGGTGCCGGCGCACCCGGGTGAGCAGCAGCATCGAGCGGGCGCCGTCGACCCGTACGCCGGGAAGGGCGGGACGGACGGCGCCGTCCGTGACGAGGAGGGTGACCCCGGTGTACGCCAGGTCGCTGCCCGGGTAGCGGGCGCGCAGGGTGAGCAGGGCGCCCTCGGGGGTGTGGACGGTTCCGTGCTCCACTGCCAGGTCCGCGGGCGCTCCCGGCAGCCGGTGGTCCAGCGTCACCTCGGTCGCGGGGCCGGGGGTCCTCACGTACTGCGTGATCACGTCGTCGGCGCGTGAGACGAACACCTCGGCCCGCCGGTCCCCGCTCACTGAGCGGACGACCCCGGTGGTGAAGTCGCTCTCGCGCCGGTAGCCGCGCGGTTCCTCGGCGGGGCGGCGCAACCGCACCTGGAACGCCGGGTGGAAGGGCTGTACCCAGAGCAGCGGCCGGCCGTCGGTGAAGTCCTCGCCGGCTCTCGCGTCTCCGGCGAGCAGCCGGTCCTGCACGTCGGTGAGGCGGTCGGCGAGCTCGGGCGGGCGGGCTTCCGAGCTGCCGTTCGGACGGACCAGACGGTGATGGTTGACGATGACCCGGTCGTCGTTCGGATCGCCGAAGACCATGACGCCGTGTGTGCCGTTGCCGCTCAGGAAGGCGTCCTCCCAGCGGGCGGCGGGCTGCGGTTCCCAGGTGCCGTGGACGGGGGCGGAGCCGAGGCCGCCCTCCGTCGCGGGGCGGTCCGCGTGGGGGCGGGGGCGGGCCTGACCGGTCATGGGGCGAGCACCGCCGCCCCGTACCGCTCCAGTCGTACGGAGTCCCGCACCGACGCGCCGCCGAGCAGGTCGCGGTGGGTGCCCGGCACCTCGACGGTCACCGGGGCGCGCCCGTGGTTGAGCAGGAAGAGCAGGTCGCCGCGCCGGACGGCCTCGACACCCTCGGGCAGTCCGTCGAGCACCGCCCGGACGCCCGCGCCCAGGGCCGCCCCCGCCAGCAGGGCACGCAGGGCGGCCGGTTCGGGGAGCGTGGAGAGGTAGCGGGCGGTGCCCCTACGGAGCACGGCGGGCCGTCCGTCCAATTCACCGCCGCGGTACCGCGCCTCGACGGCCGCGGCGTCCTCGGCCTCGATCTCCTCGGACCAGAGCGTGCCCGTGAAGCCGTCGCACGCCACCTTCTCCCCCGCGTCCAGCGGCCACCATTCGTGCAGCGCCCGGATGCCGAACAGCGCGCGCAGCCGCTCGTCCATGCCGCCCGGCCGCACCCGGTCGTCCTCGTCCGCGACGCCGGTGAGGAAGCCGCAGACGAGCGTGCCGCCCGCTCGCGCGTAGGCCAGGAGGTTCTCGACGGCCGTGTCGGTGAGCAGGTAGAGCTGGGGCACGACGACCATCCGGTAGGCGGAGAGGTCGTGCTCGGGATGGGCGAACGCGGTGGTGAGGTGGGCCTCCCACAGGGCGCGGTGCCAGGCCCGTACGACCTCGGCGCAGTCGTTCTCCGCGGACAGCCGGCCGTCGTGCGCTCCCGCCCACCAGGAGTTCCAGTCGTGCAGGACCGCGATCTCCGCGCCGACCCGAGTACCCGTCACATGGGGCGCGAGGGCCGCCAGTTCGGCGCCGATCTGTTTGATCTCCTGGAAGGTACGGCCCCGCTCCCCCGCGTGGCCGATCATCCCGGAGTGGAACTTCTCTGCGCCCTGCCGGGACTGCCGCCACTGGAAGTAGCAGACGGCGTCGGCGCCGCGCGCCACGGCCTGCAGGGACCACAGCCGGTTCAGCCCGCGCGGCTTGGGGTGGTTCACGCCGCGCCAGTTGACCGCTCCGGCGGCCTGTTCCATGAGCATCCAGGAGCCGCCCGCCGCCTGCGAGCGTGTCATGTCCTGGATGAGCGCGCCGTGCTGCGCCCCGAGGGGGTCGCGCGGGTCGGGGTAGAGGTCGACCGAGACGACGTCCTCCTCCCCGGCCCACCGCCAGGCGTCCTGGCCGACCCACATCGGCATGAAGTTGCTGGTCACCGGGATGCCGGGGCTGTGGCGACGCACGATGTCCCGCTCGGCGACGTAACACTCCAGGAGCATGTCGGAGGTGAACCGCTTGAAGTCGAGGGCATGCGTCGGGTTCTTCATGTAGTGGGCGTGACGCGGTGGGATCACCTCGTGCCAGCCGTCGTAGCCCTGGCCCCAGAAGGCCGTACCCCAGGCCGTGTTGAGTGCCTCGACGGTGCCGTATCTGTTCCGGAGCCAGCGCCGGAAGGCGGCGGCCGCCTCGTCGCCGTAGTCGAAGGTGCAGTACTCGTTGTTGATGTGCCACATGGTGAGGGCGGGGTGGCCCGTGTAGCGGGCGGCCAGGTCCTCGGTGATGGCGGCGGCACAGCGGCGGTAGACGGCGCTTGAGTGCGAGAAGTGCTGCCGTGAGCCCCACCATTCGGTGCGGCCGTCCTCGTCCCGGGGCAGGGTCTCGGGGTGCAGCCGGCCCATCCAGGGTGGCGGGGAGGAGGTGGGGGTGGCGAGCACGACGCCGACGCCGTGCTCGTGCATCAGGTCCATGACCCGGTCCAGCCAGCCGAACTCGCGTGCTCCCGGGCGGGGTTCGAGTCTCGCCCAGGAGAAGACGCCGACGGTGACGGAGTTGACGCCGGCCTCCTTCATGAGACGGACGTCCTCGTGCCAGATCTCCTCGGGCCACTGCTCGGGGTTGTAGTCGCCGCCGAACAGGATGCGGCCCCGGGTGGCCGCGCTCAGACTCGGCCGCCCGGTCTCTCGGCCGGTTCCGCGGAGCGTGCGCATGAGCCACCTCGATCGGGGTGAGGGAGTGGACCGCCGCGGCCGGCCGCCGGTCAGGAGCGGGTCGGCCGCGGCGAGCTGGGAAGGCGGCGCAGGGCGGGCAGGGCGGTACCCCGGCAGGGCGGGCCGGCCGGGTCAGCCCTTCACCGCGCCGGTGAGCATGCCCTTCTTGAAGTGCCGCTGGACGAAGGGAGAGAGGACCGCGACGGGCAGCAGCGCCATCACCATGACGGCCATCTGGATGGCGAGCGGGGACAGTTGACCGGTGTTGATCTGGGTGGCGAGGCCGACCGGCCGTTCCTGCTTCTGCACCAACTGGATCATGACGTTCTGCAGCGGCATCATGTCCTGGTCGGTCAGGTAGATGGAGGCGTTGAACCAGGCGCTCCAGTAACCGACCGCGTAGAACAGCGAGATGACCGCGAGGACCGCCCGGGAAAGCGGCATCACGATCCGCCACAGGATGCGCCAGTCGCCGGCGCCGTCGATGCGGGCGCTGTCGACGAGTTCGGGTGAGATACCCATGAAGAACGCCCGCAGCACCAGGATGTTGAACACGCTCACCGCGCTGGGGAGGATCAGCGCGAGGTAGGTGTCGGTGAGGCCGAGCGCCTGCACCAGCAGATAGGTGGGGATGAGGCCGGCGCCGAAGAACATCGTGGCGAGCAGCAGCATCAGGAACCAGCGGTGGCCGAGCGACCCGATCCGGGAGAGACCGTACGCGCACAGCACCGAGACCGCCATGCTGAACAGGGTGCCGGCCAGGGTCACGCCGACGCTGACGAGCGCGGCACGCTGCACCTGCCCGCCGGTGAGCAGTTCCCGGTAGGCGACGAGGGTGACGCCCCTGGGGACCACGACCAGGCCGCCGGCCGCGTCGATGGTCTTCTTCGACTGGAGACTGGTGACGACGACGATCCAGAGCGGGAAGAGGATCGCGAAGGCGGCCAGGGTGAGGGCGATCCCCTTGCCCGCGAGGCCGGCCCTGGACGGCTCCTCCTCCCAGGGCGGCCGGGGCGGAGCCGCCCAGCGGCCGGGCCTGTCGCGCGGTGCCCGCGTCACGGCGGTCATTTCTCGTACACCCCCTGCTCGCCCATGAGGTGGGCGACCTTGTTCGCGGTCAGGACGAGCCCGAGGCCGACCACCCCCTTGATCAGTCCGGCCGCCGCCGCATAGCCGAAGTCCTGGTTGCGGATGCCGTTCCACCACACGTAGGTGTCGAGGACCTCGGAGGCTCCGGGGCCCACCGCGTCACGCTGGAGCAGGAGCTGCTCGAAGCCGACGGTGAGCGCGTCGCCCACGCGCAGCACCAGCAGCAGGGCGATCACCGGGCGCAGGGCGGGCAGGGTGATGTGCCACATCCGGCGCCAGCGCCCGGCCCCGTCCATGGCGGCGGCCTCGTACAGGTCGGGCGACACGGACGACAGGGCCGCGAGGAAGACGATGATGCCCCAGCCCGCGTCCTTCCAGACGCCCTCGGCCGTCACCAGGAACTTGAAGATCCCCGGGTCGGTCATCAGGTCGATGCCCTGGTGGCCGTGGCGGCGCAGGGTCTGGGCGATGATGCCCGCCCCGCCGAAGATCTGCTGGAAGACGGTGACGACGAGGACCCAGGAGAAGAAGTGCGGGAGGTACATGACCGCCTGGGCGACGGCCCGGACCCGGGGCCTGACCACGCTGTTGATGAGCAGGGCGAGGGCGACCGGGATCGGGAAGTAGAGCACGAGCTGGAGGAGGAACAGGACGAACGTGTTCTGCACGGCGTGCCAGAACTGCGAGTCCGCGAAGATCCGCTGGAAGTTCTCCAGTCCGGTCCAGGGGCTCTCGAAGATCGCGACGAAGCCGTTGTCGCTCAGGTACGGGTCGTAGTCCTGGAAGGCGACGACATTGCCCAGGACCGGAATGTAGGTGAAGACGAGCAGCAGCGCGACCGCGGGCAGGGTCATCAGGAGCAGGGTGCGGTCGCGTCTGAGGCGCAGCCGGAAGGCCGGCTTTCCCGCGCCCTGTTCGGCGCTCCCGGCGGCCCGCCGTCCGGTCGCGCCGTCCGGCGGGTTCCCGTCCGGCGCCTTCTTGCCCGTCCTGGCCCCGGCCCTGCTCCGCGGCACCGTGCTGTGGGACACGGCCTTCTCCTCGCCTCAGTTCCGGGTCACTTGGCCGCGGAGCCGTTGGCGTCGAGCAGCTTCTTGTACCAGGCGCGCAGGTCGTCGCCGCCCTTCTGCTTCCAGTCCGCGACGGCCTGCTGCATGTCGGCGATCTTCTTGCGGCCGCGGACGATGTCGTCCTCGAGCTGTTCGAAGTCGTTGGCGAGGTTGGTCCACCGGCTGGGCTCGGTGATGGTCAGGCCGTAGAAGGAGGACTTCCTGGTGAAGGCGCCCATGCGCTGCTGCCACTCGACCTGGAGCTTGGCGATGTCCGGCAGGTCGGGGTGGGCGAGGTACGCGGCCGGGTCGCCGGTGTAGTCGTAGGCGCCGTTGACCTCGTTGGTGCCCTTGGTGGTCTTGGTGGGCAGGCCGTTCTTGACGGTGTAGTCGGTGCCCTCGACGCCGTACACCGTCAGCATGTACTCCTTGGTGCCGTACGGGGCCGCGCAGAAGTCGGCGAGCGCGAGGAAGTCCTTGATCTGCTGCTTGGACGCCGTCCTGCTGACGAAGGTGAAGATGCCGGCGGGCTGGGTCGCCCAGAGCGTGGGGTCGCCGCCGTCGGGGCCGAAGATGTCGAAGGCGCCCATCTCGAAGTCGGTCTTCTGGGTGCGCTGTTCGGCCGTCGAGCCGTACCAGTAGGACAGGTCGCCGTTGAAGACGAGGGACTGGCCCGCGGTGAACCGGTTGGACGCGTCGCCCTTGACGGCCTTGGCGTCGGGGTGGACGACGCCCGCCGCGTACAGCTTGCGCGTCCACTCCAGGGCTTCGAGGTACTCGTCGGTCTCGATCCGGTTGACGAGCTTGCCGTCCCTCAGGTCCCACCACAGGGCCTTGTCGCTGCCGTTGAGGACGCCGTAGATGTTGAAGGCCGTCCACTTGAGGTCGTCGCAGGCCCACACCTTCGCCTTGGCGTCGGTGGCCTCCTTCGCCCAGGCCAGGAACTCGTCGGGCGACGTGGGGAGCGTGTAGCCCTTCGCGGCGAAGATGTCCTTGCGGTAGAAGGCCGCGATGTTGGTGACGTACGAGGCCGGCATCGGGATCGCGCGCAGCCGGCCGCCGAAGATGGAGCGCTGCCAGGCGTCGGTCGGCACGGCTGCGAGGTTCGGGTAGTCCTTGACCTTGTCGCCCGACAGATACGGGCCGAGGTCGGCGAACTTGGCGTTGATCGCGCTCGGTATCTTGCCGTTCAGGTTCCAGCCCGGGACGACCACCACGTCCGGGGTGTCGCTGGAGGCGAGGACCGCGCCCAGTTTCTCGTCGTAGGTGTTGCCGTCCTGGTTCTGCCAGGTCGCCTTGATGCCGATGGCCTCGTTCATGGCCGTGTAGTAGGCGTTGTCGCCCGTCGGCGGGGTGCCCCAGAACGGCGACATGATCTTCAGGTCGCCGCCTGCGCCCAGCTTCTTCGGGACGGACGTCTTCAGCGCGTCCAGGTCGATCGCCCGGGTGAACCCGGCCGCCGATCCGTTCTTCGACGGGAGGTCGGGCGTGACGACGCTCGACGCCACGAACGCCGGAAGGATCTTCTGGGCGTCCTTCCCCGAGGTGGTGCCGTCCTTGCTGCCGTCCCGTCCTCCGCCGCAGGCGGCGAGCAGGGGCGTTCCGCCCGCCACGGCGGCCGCTGCGACTGCCGTGGAGGCGAGGAAGCTTCTCCGGCTGGGGGCGGATGTGGCGGAGTTCGGCGTCATTGCGTCAACCCTTCATGGCGCACAGCAGGACACCCGGCGGTGGAGCCGTCGGCTGCGGTGTCTTGAGTGGAGCTGCCTGAGCCGAAGCGGTCCTCGGAGGACTGTGCCCCGGGAAGAGGGAAGCCCGACAATCGAAGCGCTTCGATGTTGCTGCGAGGTTAAGTGAACGCCTGGGGGTGCACAAGGGTCGATCCCAAGATTCCTCGGAGCCGCCAGACAACAGAGCGTGTCCGGGCGGCACTTGACCTCACTGGCGGGAAACAGAGGTGGCCCGGTCACGCGTCTTGACACCCACCCCGTGGTCGATCGAGCATCGAAGCGCTTCGAAAGACCTTCGATGCCCCACCGCGAAGGGATCACCACGTGCCCGCAGAGACGCCACCCATGCCGCCCTTCCGCGACGCGAGCCTGTCGTTCGCGAAGCGCATCGACGACCTGCTGACGCGGCTCACGCTGGAGGAGCGCATCGCGTTCCTGCACCAGTACGCGCCCCCCGTCGAGCGGCTCGGGATACCCGCCTTCCGCACCGGCCAGGAGGCGCTGCACGGGGTCGCCTGGATGGGGCCGGCGACCGTGTTCCCGCAGGCCGTCGGGCTCGGCGCGACCTGGAACACGGACCTCGTGCGCCGGATCGGGGAGGCGGTCTCCTCGGAGGCGCGCGCGATGCGCGCCCGCGACGACCGCGTGGGGCTCAACGTCTGGTCCCCCACGGTCAATCTGCTGCGCCACCCGTTGTGGGGCCGCAACGAGGAGGGCTACTCGGAGGACCCGGCGCTCACCTCCGCCATCGCCACCGCGTACACCCGCGGGCTGCGCGGCGACCACCCGGTCTACTGGCGTACGGCGCCGGTCCTCAAGCACTGGCTCGCGCACAACAACGAGACGGACAGGGACACTTCGTCCGCCTCCGTCCGGCCGCGCGTGCTGCACGAGTACGACCTCCTCGCCTTCCGCGACACCGTGGCGGCGGGCGCCGTCGCCGGGGTGATGCCCGCGTACAACCTGGTCAACGGCCGCCCCAACCATGTCTCGCCGTATCTGCGCGAGCATCTGCGGGCCTGGACCGACCAGGAGCTGCTGGTCTGCTCGGACGCGGGCGCGCCCTCCAACCTGGCCGACTCCGAGCACTACTTCGACACCCACGAGGAGGCGACCGCCGCCGCCCTCCTCGCCGGCGTCGACAGCTTCACCGACCACGGCACGGACGGCTCGCGGATCACCGCACGCGTCCGGGGCGCACTGGAACGCGGCCTGCTGACCGAGGCCGACATCGACACCGCGGTCCGCCGCCAGCTCGCCGTGCGCTTCCGGCTGGGCGAGTTCGACCCGGACCTCGACCCGTACGCGGACACCGGGGAGTTCGACACGCCCGCCCACCGCGCGCTCGCCCTCGAAGCCGCGGAGCAGGCGGTCGTCCTGCTCGAGAACGACGGTCTGCTGCCCCTGCGCCCCGGCGTCCGCCTCGCCGTCGTCGGACTGCTCGCCGACGAGTGCAAACTCGACTGGTACAGCGGCACGCTCATCCACCGGTCGACACCGCTGGAGGGTCTGTACGAGCGTTTCGGCGCCGAGCGGGTGGACTTCGCCGAAGGCGTGGACCGCGTACGCCTGAGGACCGCGTCCGGCCGGTATCTCGCGGTACCCGCCGTGGAGGACGCGCCGAAGGAGACGCGGGGTGCCGAGGGCGCCCTCGATCCGGCGCTGCTCACGGGCCGCACCGACCTGCCCCCGCTGACGGCCGACACCGTCGGCACCGAACTGGCGCTGATCGACTGGGGCGAGGACGTCCTCACGCTGCGCGCCCCCGACGGCCGCTGTCTGTCGGTCGCCGACGACGGATTCCTCCGCGCCTCCGCCGAGCAGCCGGGCGGCTGGATCGTCCAGGAGACCTTCCGGCTGGAACCCTCCGCATCCCATCGAAGCGGCCACCTCCTGAAGCACCTCGGGACGGGCGGATACGTCTGTGTCGCCGCCGACGGCGTGAAGGTTGCCGGGCGGGACGCCGGGGAGGCCGAGACCTTCGAGGTGGAGTTCACCGAACGCGGTGAGGACGCCGTGGCGCGCGCCGCGGCCGCGGCCGACGTGGTCCTCGTCGTCGCGGGCAACGACCCGCACATCAACGGCCGCGAGACCGAGGACCGTAGAACGCTGCGGCTGCCCGCCCACCAGGAGCGTCTGCTGGACGCGGCCCGCGCGGCGAACCCGGACACCGTGCTGGCGCTGGTCTCCGCCTACCCGTACACGGTCGGCCGCACCGGCCTTCCCGCCCTGCTGTGGACCGCGCACGGCGGCCAGGCGGCGGGCACCGCGCTGGCCCGTGTGCTCGCCGGGGACGTCTCGCCCGCCGGACGGCTTCCGCAGACCTGGTACGCCGGGGACGGCGACCTTCCCGGTCTGCTCGACTACGACGTGATCGGCGGACGGCAGACCTACCTCTACTTCGAGGGGACTCCGCTCTACCCCTTCGGGCACGGGCTGTCCTACGCCTCGTTCGCCTACGCGGACCTGCGGGTCCTCCGGGAGGCCGACGCGTTGACCGTCTCCTGCACCGTGACGAACACCGGGGCCGTGACCGCCGACGAGGTCGTCCAGCTCTACACCCGGGCGGTCGCGCCGTCCGTGCCCCGCCCGCGCCGCGCGCTGGCGGCGCACCGCCGGGTCCGGCTCGACCCGGGGGCTACGACCGGTGTCACCTTCGAACTCTCCCTCTCCGTACTGGAGTTCTGGGACGTGGCCTGCGGGCGCCGTCGCCTTGAGCCGGGCGCGTACGACCTGCTGGTCGGGGCGTCCAGCGAGGACATCCGGCTGGCCGAGACCGTCGAACTCGACGGCGCACCGGGCATGTTCCGCCCGGTGCGCGAACGCGGCCTGAACGCGGCCGACTTCGACGAACACGCCGGCATCGCGATCGTCGACCGTACGAAGTCGGCGGGCGACGCGGTGACCACGGTGGACGGCGGCCCGGGCGAACTCCTCTACCTGGGGTGCGACTTCGGAGCGGGCGTCAGCCGTGTCGCCGTGGAGGTCGCGGGCGAGGGCGTCGTGGAGGTCACGCTGGACGACGGACCGTCGATCCGGGTGTCGCCGCGGGGCTCCGGGCCGGTCATCGGAGAGCAGCGGGGCTCCGGGCCGGTCGCCGAAGTGCCGGCGAGCGGGACGGGCGGACCTTACAACTACCGCGTGCTCACCGCCGCGTTCACCGCCGACGGTGTGCGCGACGTCCGCCTCAGACTGCGCGGCCGGCTCCGGCTCGCGCACGTCGGCTTCTCCGGTTGAGGGTCCGGAGAAGCCGGCACAGGGGCCCGGCACCGGAAGGCATCGGTGCCGGGCCCCCTCTCCGAGGACGTTAGCTGAAAACGATTGTCACTAGACACGTCGTTTTCGGTCACGTCCGACAGCCCGACAGGCACGGTCTCCCGTCACCGGGGGTCCAGAGTGACCAGGGGTCAGGGGGTCGGCGGCGGTGAGCCGTCGGGCAGAGCGGCGCTCGCGGCCGGGTTGCGGCGGCTGAAGGAGAAGTCCGGGCCCAGCTTCGGACGCCTCGCCGACAGGACGCACTACAGCCGCTCGTCATGGGAACGCTTCCTCAACGGCAAGCAACTGCCCACCGCGGCGACCCTGGAGGAATGCGCCACGGCCACGGCCACCGATGCGGACGCGGACGTGCTGCGCGGGCTGCCGGAGGAGGCCCTGAAGCGGACGGACTCGGCGGGCCCGGCCGGACAACCCGGCGTCGTGCAGCCTGGTCCCGCGCATGACGGTGCTGATGCCGCCGGCTCACAGCACTACAGCCGAATTCGCCCTGCCCACGGGGAACACGCCAGAATGGAAAGTCGTGGATTCAGTCACGGGCGAGGTCGCGTGATCCGTAACTGTGTGGCGAGTCCGGCCATATCCGGCTCATATCAGCAGTAGGCCGCGCTGGCGGTGAGGGTCTACGTCGCATTTGATCCGCCCGCACGCTCGCCGCCCAAGGTTTTTGGCGACGACCTCGATGACGCAGCCGGGAACAGGTTATTAGCCGGGTCTGCCGTCATAGTTCCCGCCCGCTCTACCCGTCGCATGCAGAACGGATCGTCAGGTCAACCTGAACAGGGCCCCCGTCGCTGTAGCGCCTTGGACCTTATCGGCCCAAGGCGCTATAGCACATGCCAGATCCCTCGTCAGTCCTTCTCGGGTTGGCCAGGGTGAAGCATGCCCCGCCGGCGCGATGAAACCGCCTCGACCATGAGTTTCCACGACCGGTTGCGCTTGAAGGGCATTTCAAATACCTCGGCGAAAATCCACGCCGCCAGAAGCGAAACAGGCACCCCGAGCAAGAGTGTGAACCAGAACGTGGACAGCCCCGGAGATACATAGTGTGGGGCGACCTTTCGAACTATGGTCATGATGATCGGCAAATGGATGAGATACAGACTGTAAGAGAAGTTGCCGAGACGGCGAATGGGGCGCGTGTTCAGAAGCCATACAAGGAAAGCGGGCTTCCCCGTGGAAACCGACACGACAAGCAGCGTCATGGCGGGGACGACCGCGAGATCCATCCAAAAATAGTGCCCCACCGTCCAGACCGATCCCCTGATCACCACGAGCGACAGAACCGGAACAGCCGCCACGAGCGCCATCCAATGCCACGGCAGGCGCCGAACCTTCTCCGATGCCGCGATGACACCCGCGCCGACCAGGCCCGCAACAAAGACCGGGGCGAGATTCAACGTCAGTCCGTTCATGCCCTCGACCGGCAATGCGTTCTTTGACAGCAGGCCACGCGCGACGACGATAAGCGTGACGACGGAAATCAGAGGTATCGCCCCCACCCGTCTCCGAAGCAGCACGAAAATCGGGAAGACGAGATACAGCTCGGCCTCCACGGCGATCGACCAGAACGCACCGTTCGGAGTAGGCGCCGTGAATACGTCCTGGGCTACGAGACCGTAGACCAGAATTGTTTTGCCGTCCGGAGGTCCGAAATGTGATGCGGGCACCACCAGCCAGGCAATCATCAAACTGAATGCAAGTGCCGCCCAATAGGGAGGAAAAATTCGCCAGGCACGTCGGCTTAGGAAAGTAGCAACACTGCCCAGGCGCCAATCCTTACGCGCCGTCGAGATGGCCAGGGAGAATCCGGAGAGAATCAAAAAGAAGACGACAGCGAAACGCCCGTACATCAGCCAGCCCAGCCATGAAGGGCCCGAATTGGCAGGAAAGCCTCGAAACGCCAGTAGCCAGCAATGAAACAGGAGTACGTACAGTGCGGCCAAGCCGCGGAGCCCATCGAGACCCGACACATGGTCTCGAACGGACGCCGAGTCTGCGCCGGTGCCGGTGCCGGTGCCAAGATCGCTGCTGATTGGCTGGCTCACAATTAATGAGATCGTTCGGCCCTCTTCCAGTGTCCTGTTCGCGACACGCAGCCACCGCCTCGGCGATCCGTGCACGATGGTGTCCTGAGGCCGGTGCTCCGCGCCGACCTCACAGTCCGCCCTGCGTTTTCGGGCAGCACAGGAACGCTCCCCGGCGACTGATACGTTGCACGTGGCCGAAGGGTTCAACGGTGACCGCGCCACCTTCGAAGCCGGACGAAGATCCTCACGCACCAGGCAACATTCAGGCATCTCTGCACGTCAGAGCATGAGAAACGCCGACGGCCCGAGTCCCCGCACAGTGGACTCGGGCCGTCGGCCTCGGGTGGGTCTCCGTCAGAGTGCGAGACCCGTCAGCACGAGCACGCGCTCGTAGGTGTAGTCGTCCATCGCGAACGTGACGCCCTCACGGCCGACACCGGACTGCTTGGCACCGCCGTACGGCATCTGGTCGGCGCGGTAGGACGGAACGTCGCCGATCACGACGCCGCCCACCTCCAGGGCGCGGTGCGCGCGGAACGCGGTCTGCAGGTCGTGCGTGAACACGCCGGTCTGGAGGCCGTACTTGGAGTTGTTCGCCGCCTCGAAGGCAGCCGCCTCGCCGTCCACCTTCTGCACGGTCAGGACCGGTCCGAAGACCTCCTCGCAGGAGATCGTGACGTCGGCCGGAACGTCCGCGAGGACGGTCGGGGCGTAGGAGGCGCCCTCTCGCTTGCCACCGGTGAGCAGCGTGGCGCCGGCCGCGACGGCCTCGTCCACCCAGGACTCGACGCGCTCGGCGGCGGCCTCGCTGACCAGCGGGCCGACATCCGTCGTGTCGTCGGACGGGTCGCCGGTGACCTGGGCCTCGACGGCGGCGACGATGCGCGGCAGCAGGCGCTCGTACACCGCGGCGTCCGCGATCACGCGCTGCACCGAGATGCAGGACTGGCCGCCCTGGTAGTTGGAAAAGGTCGCGATCCGGGTCGCGGCCCAGTCCAGGTCCGCGTCGCTCGCGAAGTCGGCGAGGACGACGGCCGCGCCGTTGCCGCCGAGCTCCAGGGTGCAGTGCTTGCGCGGCACCGAGTCCATGATCGCGTAACCGACGGTCTCGGAACCGGTGAAGGAGATGACGGGAAGGCGCTCGTCCTGGACCAGGGCGGGCATCTTGTCGTTGGCGACCGGCAGGATGCTCCAGGAGCCGGCGGGCAGGTCGGTCTCGGCCAGCAGGTCACCGAGGATCAGGCCGGACAGCGGGGTCGCGGGCGCCGGCTTGAGGATGATCGGGGCACCCGCGGCGATGGCCGGGGCGACCTTGTGGGCGCACAGGTTCAGCGGGAAGTTGAAGGGCGCGATGCCGAGGACGACACCCTTGGGGAAGCGGCGCGTGAGCGCCAGTCGGCCCTGACCGCCCGCGTCGGTGTCGAGGCGCTGCGCCTCGCCGCCGTTGAAGCGGCGGGCCTCCTCCGCGGCGAACCGGAACACGGACACCGCGCGGCCGACCTCACCGCGGGCCCACTTGATCGGCTTGCCGTTCTCGGCGGAGATGAGCTGGGCGATCTCCTCGGTGCGCTCGGCCAGCCGGCGCGAGACGTGGTCGAGGGCGGCGGCGCGTACGTGGGCCGGGGTCGCGGCGAACTCGTCGCGCACGGCGTACGCGGCGGCCACGGCCTCCTCGACCTGGGCCTCGGTGGGCACGCTGACCTGACCGACGAGCCGGTCGTCCCACGGCGAGGTGACGTCGAAGGTGGTCTCGCCGGTGGCCTGGCGGCCGGCGAGCCAGAAGGCGTGGGTGGCCCCCACAATCTTGTTCTGGGGCATGTGCGAGTCCCGGGCCCTTCCGTAGTGGGGGTGACGACTGGGATGTTTCTGGTGGTGCTGCGCTTCCCGTCCACGGTAGGGCCGGGACCATCTCCGGCCGTTTGTCCGACGCGTAGCAGTCGGAGGGCGGGGTACGCCGGTTTGGACTGATCGCCCGAGGTCGCACGCCCCATTGCCCGAGCGGGTCGCCGCCGACGGCGGGAAGACCCGTTCACGCCCCGTCCCGGCCGTCCCGTTCACTCCCCCGTCGCGGCCGTCGTCTTCAGGGCCAGCCAGAGCTCCATCCGGACGTCGGGGTCGTCCAGGGAGCGGCCGAGGATCTCCTCGACCCTGCGCATCCGGTAGCGCAGCGTGTGCCGGTGGACACCCAGGTCGGCGGCCGCCGCGTCCCACTGCCCGTGCCGGGACAGCCAGGCCCGCAGCGAGGCGACGAGGTCCCCGCGGCCGGTGGCGTCGTGATCGTGGAGGGCCCGCAGGAGCCCGTCGGCGAACGCCCGCACGGCGTCGTCCGCGAGCAGCGGAAGTACGGACCCGGCCGCCAGCTCCTCGTGCTCGACGAGGACCCTGCCCCGCCGCCGGGCGACGGACAGGGCCTGTTCGGCCTGCTTGTAGGCGGCGCGGGCGGCGATCGGTCCGGCGGGGGCCGAGAGCCCGACGACGAGTTCGTCCTCGTCGCCCGCGGCCCCGGCGGACTGCTCGCGCGGGACGGCCCGCGCGGACTCCAGGCCGACGGCGTAGTCCCCGCAGGCCGCGACCGCGGCACCGCCGTCCACGGCGAGCACGACCAGCCGTTCCCCGTCGGGCACGACGAGCACGGACTCCCCCGAACGCGCGGCGGCGGATTCGACGACCTCCGCGAGCCCGCCCAGCGGATCGCCGTTGACGTCGGGCGCGGCGACGGCGCTCTTCGCGGGCGCGGCGGCACTCACCCGGGCGTGCCCGTCGGCGTGCGCCCGGCCGGCCGACCCGGACACCGACTCGGCGATGATCAGCCGGAAGGGGGCGTCGAGCAGTTCGCCGTACAGGTCTCCGGCGACGGCCCGCGCGTGGTCGGGTTCCCCGGCCAGCAGCATCCCGAGCACGGCCGCGCCGATCCGCTGCTCGGCGGCGTGCAGGGACCGCGAGCGTTCGGTGGTCAGGGTCAGCAGGGCGATGGCCGAGTGCACGGCGTAGCGCTCGGCGGTCCCGAGGGCGCCGGCGGTTCCGACGGCGAGCGCGGCGCGCGGCCTGCGTCCCGTTCCGAGGGAGTGCAGTTCGACGCGGTCCTCCCCGCCCACCACGGAGCTCGCGGGGGCGGGCCGTTCACGCAGCCGCTCCACGTCCGGGGTGAGCCGGGCGGCGCGGCGTCCCGCCCAGTCGGGTGCGGCGGCGACGACGGCGCCGGACGCGTCGTAGAGCGCCGCCCATCCGTCGACCTGTCCGGCGAGTGCGGCGAGCAGTCCCTCGGGGCCGTCGTTCAGTGCCTGCTTGGTGAGCTCGCGCTGTGCGGCGAACCCCGCGGTGACGGCCCGGTACTGGTCCGCGGCGATGGCGGCGGACACGGCCTTGCTGATGGCGAGGAAGGGGGTGCGCCGGGGCACTTCGAGGAGCGGCAGTCCCTCCTCCTCGGCCGCGTCGACGAGGGCCTTCGGGATCTCGTCGTAGTTGACCCCGACGGCGAAACCGATCCCGACGACTCCGGCGCCGGCCAGCCGCTTCACGTACCGCCGCATGACCTCGGGATCGTCCGCGTCCAGCTTGAGCGCGGTGATCAGGAGCAGTTCCCCGCCCTCCATGTACGGCACGGGGTCGGCGAGCTCGCTGACATGGGCCCAGCGGACGGGCACGTCCAGGCGGTCCTCGCCCGCACGCACCGTGAGCTTGAGCGCGGAGTGGTGGACGAGCGAGGCGAGCGTGGGGGGCATGGGGCCTTCAGGTCGGTGTGAGCTCGGTGATCTCTGTGATCTTTTGGCCGCGGCGTATGAACGGCCTGTGTCGATTCTGCCTCACCGTACGGTCGCCGTGTGCGTTCATCCCCATACGCCCTGGTCAGCGGGTCCGCACACCCGTACGCCCGGCCGACCCTCAGCCCCGTGTCCCCCGCGCCCGGCCGGCCCTCAGCCCCGCAGGTCCACCAGCAGCGGCGGGGCGTGCTCCCCCTTCACGCTGGTCAGCGACAGTACGGCGTGGCCGGGCGGGACCGCGTGGGCCAGTTCGGAGGCGGACCAGCGCTCCCGCTCGACCTGACGCACGGTCACGGCGTCCGTGGTCACCGCCTTGCCGGTCACCAGCTTGCGCAGCGCGTGGATGGCCCGGGTCATGGGCTGGTCGGCGAAGACGGTGTGCTTGGCCACATCGCGTGCCTCCACCCATTCGGTGCCCCAGGACTCGGCGAAGCGGCCGCCGTCCCAGGTCGTGACGCCGGAGAAGGCCATGCGGCAGCCGACCGCGCCGTAAAGCGGCCCGTGCAGGGCCTCGGGGATGTCGCCGATGGTCCGCAGGGCGAGAACCACTCCGGCGTTGTGCGCCCGCAGGCCCTGGATACGGCGTACGGTCTCCGCGGTCAGGGCGCCGGTCGCGTCGTCGAGGACCAGGCAGGCGAAGTGGCCGCGCCGGTCGCCGCCGCGGACGACGGCGGCGAACTGGGCGAGCAGGAGCCGGGTGACGAGCTGCGACGCCTCTTCGTAGCCGCGTTCCGGCAGGTCGACGCGGACGCGCAGCGGATGATGGGCCACCGCCCGCAGCGAGAACGGCCGGGCGCTCGCGCCGGAGCCGAAGAAGTCCGCGAAGACGGGCCGGTCCAGCAGCGCCAGCCGGTCGGCCAGAACCGGGCCGGGGTCGTTCGGGCCGCCGCTCTGCCGCAGCCGTGCCTCCAGTTCGCGGAGCATCGCGGGGTGCCCCCCGGCCGACAGGTCCTGCCGCAGGGGCTCCAGCAGCGCGGGCACTCCTTCGAGCAGTTCGCGCAGCACCGGGATCGTGGGGAACGTGCCGTGCACGGCGCGGTAGGGACCGAGCAGCTGGGCCAGGGCGGTGGCGGCGCGCCGGACGTCGACGCCGTCGACGCTGCCGACCAGGCCTTCCGCGAGGAACGCGGCGGCCTCGTCGGCGTCGTCGCAGTCGGCGTACAGGTCCAGGTCGTGGACCGACTCGGGGTCCCCGAGCTTCACGACGACGTCGTACGACGCGTCGGGGCCGACCGGCGTCCCGGCGGCGGCCACGACGACGACGGCACAGCGCGCGGTGAGGGCCTGCAGCCCGAGGGATTCGGCGACGGGTCCGACGAGGTGGCGTGTCTTCCCGGAACCGGCCGGTCCGACGGCGAGGAGGGAGGTGCCGAGCGTCGCCGGGCCGAGGGCGGTGCCCGCGCCGGAGTAGGCGAGCGGGGTGCGTTCCCTGGCGACCCACCGGCCGAGCCGCACCTGGCCCGCGAGGAGGTCGTGGGAGGCGGCGCGGACGGGCAGGTCGCGGGCTCCGGAGGGATGGGTCCAGGCCGCCGCGCCGCGGCGCAGCACGGTGTCGCTGAAGACACCGAGCCGTCCGTCCTGCTTGGCCGTGGTCCAGACGCGCAGGATCCTCGCGCAGTCGACGTCGTTCATGCGTTCGGTCAGTATTTCGGAGGACAGCAGTTCCGCCGCCTTGTGCTGTCCGGTCGCCCTCAGTTCGGGCCATTCGGCAGGGGGGCCGGACGGCTCTTCGGGGGCGGCCGGGGACGCCGCCGCGGTGCCCGTCGCGGCCGGGGGGGAACCCAGGCGTTCCTTGGCGAGCGGCCACCAGCCGCCCAGTTTGGCGAAAGGCAGCAGAACCAGCACGGTGATCAGCGCTTCGACGCCGTAGCTGACCACGAGTGACGCAAACACGTCACGTCCGCCGGCGATCAGCGCCACCAGGGACAGCACCGGATCGACGATCGGCAGAGGGTCCCACCCGACGCCCGGAAAGGCGCCCGGCCAGACGAACGTCAGGGTCAGCAGGGCCGCCAAAGCCGCGATGACGGCCCGGCCCGGCTGCGCGCGCTGTACGACGAAGTGATGGGCGATCTCGCGCCAGCTTCCGAGACGCCCCATCACGTAGACCAGCACGGCGAAGAAGAGACCGTCGTAGACGATCCGGGCGTCCTCGCCCTGCCAGGTCCTCGGGGCCGTCGTCCCGCCCCACCACCAGCCCTCCGGCGTGAACAGTTTCAGCACGACCAGTTGGTAGGGGACGTTCCCCCGGCGCCACAGGGACCAGACGACGAGCCCGAGCACCAGGGGGATCACCAGGCCGACGACCGTCACGGAGGGCAGACGCCGGCGCTCCTTGGACTCCCGGGGGGCGACGTACCCGTACCGCCAGATCCCGAGGGCGGCGTCGGGGCGGGGCGCGTTGAGCCAGTCGCGCACGGCGGGGCGGGCCGCCGGCGGGCCCCCGGGCGGGGGCGGCGGGCTCGAGGGCCTGGGCGGAGCGCTCCCGGGGACGGCCCCGGGGGGTGCGGCCGGACGAGGCACGGGATCGGCATGCGTGCCACGTGCGTCGCGCGTACCGTCGAAGTCCATCGTGTGCGCCCCCTGACCAGCCAGTCCGCCTGTAGCTCTCAGGCCAATCTAGTGGTCCCGCGGGGCGAGTTCACCGTTTACGCGGCCGGGCCCGCGGTGGGACGGAAGGACCGCGCGTCCGCTCCTCTATGTCCATCGCGGACAACGGATTCCTCCGACAACGCCCACATGGCGCATGCCGAGCCCCCCTCCTCGGCTCTAGCCTGCGAAGAAACAAGGCAAGCGTCCGAAAACCCCCCGCCCGGACCGCCCCGCATCCGCCGGGGACCGTCCGGTTCGCAAGATCATCAGGGAGCCCCTCATGACCGCAGTTCCGCAGGAGCGCCGCGTCGTCACCGCCATCCCCGGCCCGAAGTCGCAGGAGCTGCAGGCCCGACGCCTCGCCGCGGTCGCGGCCGGTGTGGGGTCGACGCTCCCGGTCTTCACCGCGCGCGCCGGCGGCGGCATCATCGAGGACGTCGACGGCAACCGCCTCATCGACTTCGGCTCCGGCATCGCCGTGACGTCGGTCGGCGCGAGCGCCGAGGCCGTCGTGCGCCGGGCCTCCGCCCAGCTCCAGGACTTCACCCACACCTGCTTCATGGTCACGCCGTACGAGGGGTACGTCGCCGTCGCCGAGGCGCTCGCCGAGCTGACCCCGGGCGACCACGCCAAGAAGTCCGCCCTGTTCAACTCGGGCGCCGAGGCCGTCGAGAACGCCGTCAAGATCGCCCGCGCGTACACCAAGCGCCAGGCCGTCGTCGTCTTCGACCACGGCTACCACGGCCGGACGAACCTGACGATGGCGCTGACCGCCAAGAACATGCCGTACAAGAACGGCTTCGGTCCGTTCGCGCCCGAGGTCTACCGCGTGCCGGTCGCCTACGGCTACCGCTGGCTGACGGGCCCGGAGAACGCCGGCGCCGAGGCGTCCGCCCAGGCCATCGACATGATCAACAAGCAGATCGGCGCCGACAACGTCGCCGCGATCATCATCGAGCCGGTGCTCGGCGAGGGCGGCTTCATCGAGCCCGCGAAGGGCTTCCTGCCGGCGATCAGCCAGTTCGCCAAGGACAACGGCATCGTCTTCGTCGCGGACGAGATCCAGTCCGGCTTCTGCCGCACCGGCCAGTGGTTCGCCTGCGAGGACGAGGGCATCGTCCCGGACCTGATCACGACCGCCAAGGGCATCGCGGGCGGTCTGCCGCTCGCCGCCGTGACGGGCCGCGCCGAGATCATGGACGCCGCCCACGCGGGCGGTCTGGGCGGCACCTACGGCGGCAACCCGGTGGCCTGCGCCGGCGCGCTCGGCGCGATCGAGACGATGAAGGAGCTCGACCTCAACGCCAAGGCGAAGCACATCGAGTCGGTCATGAAGACCCGCCTCGGCGCCATGGCGGAGAAGTTCGACATCATCGGCGAGGTCCGCGGCCGCGGCGCCATGATCGCCATCGAGCTGGTCAAGGACCCGGCCACCAAGGAGCCGAACGCGGAAGCGGCCGGCGCGCTCGCCAAGGCCTGCCACCAGGAGGGCCTGCTGGTCCTGACCTGTGGCACCTACGGCAACGTCCTCCGCTTCCTGCCCCCGCTGGTCATCGGCGAGGACCTCCTGAACGAGGGTCTCGACATCATCGAGCAGGCCTTCGCCCGCATCTGACACGGACGGCGCCGCAGCACCGCGCCCCCGAACCCGCCCATGGGCCGATTCGGGGGCGCGGTGCTGCGGCGTTCCCGTGGGGGCGTGTGAAGAAGGTGTGCGAGGTGGATGGCGGGACGCGAATCCGCCTGTCGGAGGCGCACCCCCTGCCGTAGGTTCTAACCAGATCAGGGATACACCCGCCCGCAGGGGACTGTGGGCTGCACCGGGCCGAGGCCTCCCCGGCTTCGCCCTGGTCGTGCCCTCGCGCACACACCCGGAGCTTGCGGCTCCGGTTCTCCTCACCGATCGGACAGTCGCCCGCCCCAAACCCCCCGGGGCGCGCGACATTCCGGTCCGGGCGGCCGCCTCGGAACCACCCCCCCTGTTCCGGGGCGGCCGACTCCTTCTCCGGCCGGCCCATCGGTCCGCCGGCTCCTCGGCTCCGCTCGTCCGCGGGCCTCTTCCTTCCGCTTGTTCCCGGTCCTTCCGCCGTCGGTGGCGGGCGGGCCCGTGCCGTGGCGGCTCCGGACAATGGCAGGCTGTCCCCCATGTCCCGCACGCCTCTTCTGTTCGGCCTGCCCGGCCTGTGCTTCCTGCTCATCACCTGGCAGGTCACGGCGGGCGGTCCGCTCGTGAGCCTGGACGAGCGGCTGAGCGGCGGCCTCGTGCACCCGGACCGGTTCTCCGAACTGCTCGCCGACCTGGGCAGCGTCCAGGTGGCGGTCCCGGTCCTCGCGTCGGCACTGGTTCTCGTCGCCCTGCGGAACCGTGCCACCGGTCTGGACCGATGGTGGCTGCCCCCGGCCGCCGCCGCGGTCCTGATGCTTCTCGTCCCCGCGGTGATCGTGCCCCTGAAGGAACTCGTCTCCCGGACGGGCCCCCCGGTGATGGGGCCCGGCACCGGCTTCTATCCCTCGGGGCACACCGCCACCGCCACCGTCGCGTACGGCGCGGCGACCCTGCTGCTCCTTCCCCTGCTCCGCACCGCGGGCGCCCGTGGGGCGCTGCTGTGCGTGTGCGTGGCCCTGAACGCGGGCGTGGCCTTCGGCCTGGTCCGGCGCGGCTACCACTGGCCACTGGACGTGGTGGCCAGTTGGTGCCTCTGCGCGGTGCTGCTGTCGTCCCTGTGGCTGTTCGTCAGCCGAAGTACGCGTCGAAGTTCCGCGAGAACTCCCAGCCTCCGAACCGGTCCCAGTTGACCGACCATGTCATCAGACCGCGCAGGCCCGGCCAGGTGCCGTGCGTCGCGTACGAGCCGCAGTTGGTCTTCTTCGTCAGGCAGTCCAGGGTCTTGGTGACCTCGGCCGGGGCGACGTAGCCGTTGCCCGCGTTGGTGGTGGCGGGCATGCCGATCGCTATCTGGTCGGGGCGCAGGGGCGGGAAGACGTTGTTCGCGTCGCCCGCCACCGGGAAGCCGGTCAGCAGCATGTCGGTCATCGCGATGTGGAAGTCGGCGCCGCCCATGGAGTGGTACTGGTTGTCGAGGCCCATGATCGACCCGGAGTTGTAGTCCTGGACGTGCAGCAGGGTCAGGTCGTCGCGCAGGGCGTGGATCACCGGGAGGTACGCTCCGGCGCGCGGGTCCTGGCCGCCCCACTTCCCGGTGCCGTAGTACTGGTAGCCGAGCTGGACGAAGAAGGTCTCCGGGGCCATGCTCAGGACGAACTTCGAACCGTACTTGGCCTTCAGGGTCTTCAGGGCCGAGATGAGGTTGACGATCACCGGGGTGGTCGGGCTCTTGAAGTTCGTGTCGCTCGCGTCGAGGGAGAGCGAGTGGCCCTCGAAGTCGATGTCCAGGCCGTCCAGGCCATAGGTGTCGATGATCTTCGAGACCGAGGAGACGAAGGTGTCGCGGGCGGCCGCGGTGGTGAGCTGGACCTGTCCGTTCTGGCCGCCGATCGAGATCAGCACCTTCTTGCCGGCCGCCTGCTTGGCCTTGATCGCGGCCTTGAAGTCCGCGTCGCTCTCGACGGTGGGGCATTCGGTGACCGGGCAGCGGTTGAAGCGGATGTCGCCCGAGGTGACCGAGGTCGGCTCACCGAAGGCCAGGTCGATCACGTCCCAGCTCGCGGGCACGTCGGCCATGCGCGTGTAGCCGGCGCCGTTGGCGAAGCTCGCGTGGAGGTAGCCGACGAGCGCGTGCGCGGGCAGGTCGGAGGAACCTCCGCCGCCTCCGCCCGAGCCCGCGGAGGTGGTCGCGGTGACGGTCGCCGACTTCGCGGACTCGCCCGCGTCGTTGGTCGCGGTGACCTGGAAGGAGTACGCGGTGGAGGCCGTGAGCCCGCTCACGGTGGCCGAGGTCCCGGTGACGCTCTGGACCTTCGCCCCGTCGCGGTAGACGTTGTAGCCGGTCGCGCCGGACACCGCCGTCCAGGACAGGCCGACCGACGAGGACGTGACCGTACCGGCCGTCAGCCCGGCCGGCGGGGCCGGCGGCTGTCCCGCCTCGACGCCGGGGCCGGTCAGCGAGAGGTCGTCGGCCCAGTAGGAGCCGGTGCCGTACCAGCCGTGCGTGTAGATCGTGACCTGCGTGGTGGACGCGCCGGTGCGGAAGGTGGTGCTCAGCTGCTGCCAGTCGGCGGCGGACGGGGTCCAGGTGCTGACGTCGGTGGTGCCGGTGCCGGTCGCGCCGAGGTAGACGTAGCTGCCGCGGACGTAGCCGGAGAGGGTGTACTGCGCGTCGGGCTTCACGGTCACGGTCTGCGAGCACTGCGCGTAGTCACTGCCGGCCGGCGTCGCCATCATCGCCGAACTGCCACTGTGCACAGGAGAGTTGACGATCGTGGACGCCGTGCAGGTCCAGTTGCCCAGGCCCGACTCGAAGCCGCCGTTCTTGGCCACATTGACGTCGGCCGCCTGGGCGGCGGTGGAGAGCGCCACCAGGCCGGGCACGGCCAGGACGGTGGCCGCGCAGGCGGCGAGCAGCCTTCGGCGACGGTGCGCGAGGGGTCTGTCGTATCTGGTGGGGGCCATGAGTGCCTCCGGGCATGGGGGAGTTGGAGGAGGGAGCGCGCGCCCAACTTGGTCCAGACCAATTCGGTTGTCAAGACCCCTGACAGGCAACGGAGTTCGCACGGCCGCCCGGACCTCCCCCTCACCGGCTCCGGTTCCCCACTCCGGCTCCGGTTCCCCACTCCGGCTCCGATTCTCGTCACCGGCGCCGGTCCCCGCCACCGGCGAGGCCCGCCGCGGCCTCGTGCATGGCCAGTTCGAGCAGTGCCGGATCCGTGAGCGTGCCCGAGCCGTCCGGCGCGACCAGCCAGCGGACCCCGCCGGTCGCCCGTCCCGGGTAGGGCACCACGATCCAGGTGCCGAGGCCCGCCGTGCGCACGCCCGTGCCCAGCCACCTGGCGGCGGTGCCCGCGGGCACGAAGAAGCCCATCCGGGCGTCGCCGAAGTCGACGAGCACCGGCCCGGGCTGGTCGAGCACCCGGGTCAGGACGTCGAGGGTCGGATAGCCGAGCTCGGCCGGCAGGATCAGGACGTCCCAGGACTTGCCCGCCGGCAGCAGCGCGACCCCGCGAGGGCTGCGCTCCCATTCCCAGCGGCAGGCCTCGGGGTCCGGTGCCACGGATGCCAGCCACTCGACCGCCGCCTTGGGCCCTGTCATGACGGAACCTCCCTCTCGTGTGACGCGGGTCGCGTCACAGAGGAGAGGGAGGTCCGGGCGGTTCATTACGCGGGTTCGGACGACGAATTGACAAGAATTCGGTTCACCGGGCCGGCGCGGGGCAGGACGGTTCGCCGTCGACGACGGGCGGGCACCGCACCACCGGCGCCGAGCCGCCCCGGATCACCGGGTGCGCGTGCTCCTAACTGTCGAAGCCGAGGCCCAGTCTGTCCATCGTCTTCAGCCACAGGTTGCGCCGGCCGCCGTGCGTGTCCGCGCGGGCCAGCGACCACTTGGTGAGCGCGATGCCGGTCCAGGCGAACGGCTCGGGCGGGAACGGCAGCGGCTTCCTGCGGACCATCTCCAGCTCGGTTCGTTCGGTGCGCTCCCCGGCCAGCAGGTCGAGCATCACGTCGGCCCCGAACCGGGTGGCGCCCACACCGAGGCCCGTGTAGCCGGCCGCGTAGGCGACCCTGCCCTGGTGGGCGCTGCCGAAGAACGCCGAGAACCGGGAGCAGGTGTCGATCGCGCCGCCCCAGGCGTGGGAGAAGCGGACGCCCTCCAACTGCGGGAAGCAGGTGAAGAAGTGCTCGGCGAGCTTGGCGTACGTCTCGGGACGGTCGTCGTACTCGGCGCGCACCCGGCCGCCGTAGGGGTAGATCGCGTCGTACCCGCCCCACAGGATGCGGTTGTCGGCCGAGAGCCGGAAGTAGTGGAACTGGTTGGCCGAGTCGCCGAGCCCCTGGCGGTTCTTCCAGCCGATGGAGGCGAGCTGGTCGGCCGTGAGCGGTTCGGTCATCAGCGCGTAGTCGTAGACCGGGACGGTGTACGGGCGGACGCGCTTGACCAGGTTCGGGAAGATGTTGGTCCCGAGGGCCACCCGGCGGGCGCGGACGGAGCCGTACGGCGTGCGGACGGCCATGCCGGCGCCGGACGGCTTCAGGGCGAGGGCGGGCGTGTGCTCGTACACCCGCACGCCGAGCTCCACGCACGCGCGCTTGAGGCCCCAGGCCAGCTTGGCCGGGTGGAGCATGGCGACCCCGCGGCGGTCGTGCAGCCCGGCCAGGAAGGTCGGGGAGTCGACCTGGTCCCGTACCGCCGCCGTGTCGAGGAACTCGACGCCGTCGGCCAGACCCCGCCGCTCCAGCTCCTGGTGCCATTCACGCAGTTCGGCCGCCTGGTGCGGCTCGGTGGCGACGTCGATCTCGCCGCTGCGCTCGAAGTCGCAGTCGAGGGAGTAGCGGGCGACGGCCGCCTCGATCTCGTCGAGGTTGCGGGCGCCCAGCTCCTCCAGCTTCCCGATCTCGTCCGGCCAGCGGGTGAGCCCGTTGGACAGACCGTGGGTGAGGGAGGCGGCGCAGAAGCCGCCGTTGCGGCCCGAGGCGGCCCAGCCCACCTCGCGCCCCTCCACCAGGACGACATCCCGCCCGGGGTCGCGCTCCTTGGCGATCAGCGCGGTCCACAGTCCGCTGTAGCCGCCGCCGACGACGAGCAGGTCGCAGGTCTCGGCGCCGGTGAGCGCGGGCTCGGGGTGGGGTTTGCCGGGGTCGTCCAGCCAGTAGGACACCGGCTGGACGTCGGAAAGGGATTTCGTCCACTGATTACCACGGGTCATGGCGCTCGGGGCCATGATTTCAACTCCCTACAAAGGTGACAGGCGTTATGCCTTCTGCCTGTTCCGGCGATTTCCGATGATCATTCCGGACAGGACGAACAGTACGGCGACGAGGAACATGGCCGTGCCGATGACATTGATCTGAACGGGTGTTCCGCGCTGTGCCGAACCCCAGACGAACATGGGGAACGTGACGGTCGAGCCCGCGTTGAAATTGGTGATGATGAAATCGTCGAAGGAGAGCGCGAAGGCGAGCAGCGCGCCCGCGGCGATTCCGGGGGCCGCGATGGGCAGGGTGACCCGCAGGAACGTCTGCGCCGGGCCGGCGTAGAGGTCCTGGGCGGCCTGTTCCAGCCTCGGGTCCATCGACATGACACGGGCCTTGACGGCTGTCACGACGAAGCTGAGGCAGAACATGATGTGGGCGATCAGGATCGTCCAGAAGCCGAGCTGGGCTCCCATGTTGAGGAACAGGGTGAGCAGCGAGGCGGCCATGACGACCTCGGGCATCGCCATCGGCAGGAAGATCAGCGAGTTCACGGCGCCGCGTGCGCGGAAGCGGTAGCGGACGAGCGCGAAGGCGATCATCGTGCCGAGGACGGTGGCCCCGATCGTCGCCCAGACGGCGATCTGGAGGCTGAGTCCGAGCGAGCCGCACATGTCGGCGACGCCGCACGGATCCTTCCAGGCGTCCGTGGAGAACTGCTGCCACTCGTAGTTGAAGCGCCCCTTCGGTTTGTTGAAGGAGAACACGGTGACGACGACGTTGGGCAGCAGCAGATAGGACAGCGTCAGCAGTCCCGCGATGACGACGAGATGGCGCTTGAGCCAGGTGACGAAGGGCATTTAGACCAGGTCCTCCGTCCCGGACCGGCGGATGTAGACCGTGACCATGAGAAGAATCGCGGCCATGAGGATGAAGGAGAGCGCGGCGGCCGTCGGATAGTCCAGGATCCTCAGGAACTGGGTCTGGATGACGTTGCCGATCATGCGGGTGTCGGTCGAGCCGAGGAGTTCGGCGTTGACGTAGTCGCCGGCCGCCGGGATGAAGGTGAGCAGCGTTCCGGAGACCACGCCCGGCATCGACAGCGGGAAGGTGACCTTGCGGAAGGTCGTCCAGGGCCTGGCGTACAGGTCGCCCGCGGCCTCGTGCAGCCGGCCGTCGATGCGCTCCAGCGAGGTGTAGAGCGGCAGGATCATGAACGGCAGGAAGTTGTACGTCAGACCGCACACCACGGCGAGCGGGGTCGCGAGGACGCGGTCGCCCGCGGTCCAGCCGAGCCAGTCGGTGACGTCCAGCAGGTGCAGCGTGTTGAGCGCGCCGACGACGGGGCCGCTGTCGGCGAGGATCGTCTTCCAGGCCAGGGTGCGGATCAGGAAGCTGGTGAAGAAGGGGGCGATCACCAGGATCATGATCAGGTTGCGCCAGCGGCCCGCGCGGAAGGCGATCAGGTACGCCAGCGGGTAGCCGAGCACCAGGCACAGGACCGTGGCGGCGGCCGCGTAGGAGACCGAGCGCAGGAACTGCGGCCAGTACTCGGCGATCGAGTCCCAGTAGGTCGCGAAGTGCCAGGTGACCTTGTAGCCCTCCTCCAGGGAGCCCGTCTGCACGGACGTGGAGGCCTGGTAGATCATCGGCAGTGCGAAGAAGACGACGAGCCACAGCAGTCCGGGCAGCAGCAGCCAGTACGGGACGAGGCGGCCCCGCTTCTTCGGCGGCTTCGGCTCGGGCCGCGGCACGAGGGGTGGCGCTTCGGCCTCGGTGACGGTGGCCATCAGGCGGCCTCCTCCTCGGCCGTGTCGACACCCGCGTCGATGTCCTGGGCCGCGTCGAGGCCGAAGGTGTGCGCCGGGCTCCAGTGCAGGACGACGTCCGCGCCGGGGACCAGCCGGGAGTCCCGCTCGATGTTCTGGGCGTAGACCTCGAACTCGGGGCAGACGGCGCTGTCGATGACGTACTGCGTGGAGACGCCGATGAAGCTGGAGTCGGCGATCTTGCCGGTGATCCGGTTGCGGCCGGCGGGTATCGCGCCCGCGTCGTCGGCGTGCGTGAGGGAGATCTTCTCCGGGCGGATGCCGACGAGCACCTTGCCCCCGGTCTGCGCCGGGGCGGAACATCGCGCCTGGGGCAGCACCAGCTTGCCGCCGCCCGCCTTGAGGACGATGTCCTCGCCGCTCCTGGTGTCGACCTCGGCCTCGATGAGGTTCGAGGTGCCGAGGAAGTTGGCGACGAACGTGGTCTGCGGGTTCTCGTACAGGTCGGCGGGCGAGCCGAGCTGTTCGACACGGCCCGCGTTCATCACGGCGACCGTGTCGGCCATGGTCATGGCCTCCTCCTGGTCGTGCGTGACGTGGACGAAGGTGATGCCGACCTCGGTCTGGATCCGCTTGAGTTCGAGCTGCATCTGGCGGCGCAGCTTGAGGTCGAGGGCGCCGAGGGGCTCGTCCAGGAGGAGCACCTTGGGGTGGTTGATCAGTGCGCGGGCGACCGCGACACGCTGCTGCTGGCCGCCGGAGAGCTGGTGGGGTTTCTTGCGCGCCTGCTCGCCGAGCTGGACGAGGTCGAGCATGTCCTCGACCTGCTTCTTGACGCTCCTGATCCCGCGCCGGCGCAGGCCGAAGGCGACGTTCTCGAAGATGTCCAGGTGCGGGAAGAGCGCGTACGACTGGAAGACGGTGTTCACCGGCCGCTTGTACGGCGGCAGGTGTGTCACCTCCTGGTCGCCGAGGTGCACGGTGCCGGAGGAAGGTTCCTCCAGACCGGCGATCATGCGCAGGGTGGTGGTCTTGCCGCAGCCCGAGGCGCCGAGCAGGGCGAAGAAGGAGCCCTGTGGCACGGTCAGGTCGAGCGGGTGCACGGCGGTGAAGGAGCCGTAGGTCTTGCTGATCCCGGTGAGGCGGACGTCGCCGCTGTTCTCTGTCGTCATCATCGTCACGCCCCTGTGAGCTTCGCGAACTTCTCTTCGTAGGCCGTCTCTTCCTTCTGGCTCAGCGCGCGGAAGGAGTGTGACCTGGCCTGCATGGCCTTGTCGGGGACGATCAGCGGGTTGTTCGCCGCGTCCTGGTCGATCTTGGCAAGGTAGGGCTTCACGCCTTCGACCGGCGTCGCGTAGTTGATGTACGCGGCGAGCTCGGCGGCCTGCTCCGGCTCGTAGTAGAAGTCGATCAGCCGCTCGGCGTTCGTCTTGTGACGCGCCTTGTTGGGGACCAGCAGGTTGTCGGTCGACGTCATGTAGCCGCTGTCGGGGATGACGAAGTCGACGTCCGGGCTGTCGTTCTTGAGCTGGACGATGTCGCCGGCCCAGGCGACACAGGCCGCGATGTCGCCCTTGGTCAGGTCGGACGTGTAGTCGTTGCCCGTGAAGCGGCGGATCTGGCCCTTGTCGACGGCCTTCTGGAGCCGGGCTATCGCCGCGTCGTAGTCGTCGTCGGTGAACTTCGACGGGTCCTTGCCCATGTCGAGCAGGGTCATGCCCATGGTGTCGCGCATCTCCGACAGGAACGAGACGCGGCCCTTGAGCTTCGGGTTGTCGAGGAGGTCGGAGACCGACTTCACCTCGATCCCGTCGAGGGCCTTCTTGTTGAAGGCGACGATGGTGGGGATGCCCTGCCACGGGTAGGAGTAGGCGCGTCCCGGGTCCCAGTCGGGGTTGCGGAACTGGGGCGACAGGTTGGTGTAGGCGTGCGGCAGGTTGGACGGGTCGAGTTTCTGCACCCAGCCCAGCCGGATCACGCGCGCGGCCAGCCAGTCGGTGAGGACGATCAGGTCACGGCCGGTGGGCTGCCCGGCGGCGAGCTGCGGCTTGATCTTGGCGAAGAACTCGTTGTTGTCGTTGATGTCCTCGGTGTACTTGACCGAGATACCCGTCCGCTTGCGGAAGGTCTCCAGCGTCGGGTGGTGCTTGCCGCTGTCGTCGAGGTCGATGTACTCGGTCCAGTTGGAGAAGTTGAGGGTCTTCTCCGTGGCCGAGTGGTCCTGGGCGGACGTGCCGCCCTGGGTCCTGCCCGCCGCGGGGATCCCGCAGGCGCTCAGCGCCCCGAGTCCGCCGACGGCCAGCGCGCCGCCCGCCGAGGCGCGCAGCAGTGAACGACGGGTGAGGGACGCCCTGCCGTTCCGGAAGCTGCGCCGCATGGCGGCCAGTTGCACCGGGGACAGGCGTTCGGGCTCGTACTGCTCCATGCTCTGGTGCCCTTTCGAAAGGGTCGCGGCCGTGGTCGCGGCCTGGTCTGCCACAGGGCCGTAGCCGGTGAACGGTCTACGGCCGGTCCCCGAAGACCGTGCGGTGCCAGTCCTTCCTGGCGACCGCGGTGTTGTCGAACATGACGTGCTTGACCTGTGTGTACTCCTCGAAGGAGTAGGCGGACATGTCTTTGCCGAAGCCGGACGCCTTGTAACCGCCGTGCGGCATCTCGCTGATGATCGGAATGTGGTCGTTGACCCACACGCAGCCGGCCTTGATCTCGCGGGTCGCGCGGTTGGCCCGGTAGACGTCACGGCTCCAGGCGGAGGCGGCCAGTCCGTACGGTGTGTCGTTGGCGAGCGCGATGCCCTCGTCGTCGGTGTCGAAGGGGAGCACCACGAGCACCGGGCCGAAGATCTCGGCCTGGACGATCTCGCTGTCCTGCGCGGCGTCGGCGACGAGCGTGGGCGCGTAGTAGGCGCCGCTCTTGAGGTCTCCCTGGGGAGCCTCTCCGCCGGTGACCACGCGTGCGTAGCCGCGGGCCCGGTCGACGAATCCTGCGACGCGGTCGCGCTGGGCGTGCGAGATCAGCGGGCCGAGGTCGGTGCCGGTCGCGAACGGGTCGCCCACGCGGACGCTCGCCATCAGGGCGGCGGTGCGCTCGACGAACGCGTCGTAGAGCGGGCGTTGCACGTACGCGCGCGTGGCGGCCGTGCAGTCCTGGCCGGTGTTGATGAGCGAACCGGCGACCGCGCCGTTGACGGCGGCCTCCAGATCCGCGTCGTCGAAGACGAGGAAGGGGGCCTTGCCGCCGAGTTCCAGGTGGAGGCGCTTGACGGTCGCGGTGGCGATCTCGGCGACGCGCTTGCCGACGGCGGTCGACCCGGTGAAGGACGTCATGACGACGTCGGGGTGGCCGACGAGGTGTTCACCGGCCTCCTTGCCCAGACCCGTGACGATGTTGACGACGCCGTCCGGGATGCCCGCGTGGGTGGCCGCCTCGGCGAAGAGCAGGGAGGTCAGCGGGGTCAGCTCGGCGGGCTTCAGCACGATCGTGTTGCCGGCCGCGATCGCCGGGAGGATCTTCCAGGCGGCCATCTGGAGCGGGTAGTTCCAGGGCGCGATGGAACCGACGACCCCGATGGGCTCGCGGCGTACGTACGAGGTGTGGTCGCCGGAGTACTCACCGGCCGACTGGCCCTGGAGATGCCGGGCGGCGCCCGCGAAGAACGCGGTGTTGTCGATGGTTCCCGGGACGTCGAACTCGCGGGTCAGCTTGAGGGGCTTTCCGCACTGCAGCGACTCGGCCTGGGCGAACTCCTCGGCCCGCTCGGCGAGCACGGCGGCGAACCGGTGCAGCGCGTCGGACCGCTCCCCGGGAGTGGTGGCCGCCCAGCCGGGGAAGGCCGCGCGGGCGGCCGCCACCGCCGCGTCCACGTCGGCGGTGCTCGCCAGCTCGTACGTGTACACCTCCTCGCCGGTGGCGGGGTCCACGACCGCGTGCATGCGACCGGAGGTGCCCTGGGTGAGACGGCCTCCGATGTACTGCGCGCCGTCCGCGAGGCGGTCCTGCGCCTGGAAGCGATGGCCCGGATTGTGCATGTCGCTCTCCTCCGCCGTCCTCCCCGTCGAAACGGGGGTCGGCGTAGCTCCAGCTCGATTTGAGTGCCGATCCTGGCAGAGCAAAGGGACTCCAACAAGTGATTTCGTTGTTGCCTTTTGGTTACGCGACGGAATCCTTTGACCAGGTGTCGAGTCCTCCCGGAAAAGGCGGGACGGTGTGTCAGTGGTGCGTGCCAAAGTGGCATGCATGGGGAAGATCGATACACGGGACGCACTGGTCAGTGCTGTCGCGTCGGGGACGCCGGTGAAGTACCTGCACTTCTGGGGACACCGCCCGAGGGCGGACGGCACGGTGGGATCGAGCTGTCTCAGCCAGTGGTGGCCCTCACCCTTCGTGGTCGAGGAGGTCGAATACGCGACGGCCGAGCACTGGATGATGGCGTCCAAGGCGCGCCTCTTCCGCGACGCCGAGGCCGAGCGGCAGGCGGTCGGCGCCTCGAATCCCGCGCTCGCCAAGAAGGCCGGGCGGCTGGTGCGCGGCTTCGACGAGGCCGTCTGGCGGCGCGAGCGGTTCCGGATCGTCGTCGAGGGCAGCGTCCACAAGTTCTCCGCCGACCCCGGCCTGCGGGCGTTCCTGCTGGGCACGGGCGGGCGGGTGCTGGTCGAGGCGAGCCCCATGGACCGGGTCTGGGGCATCGGACTCGCCGCGAACGACGACGGCGCCTTCGACCCCCGCCGCTGGCGGGGCGAGAACCTGCTGGGCTTCGCCCTGATGGAGGCACGCGAGCGGTTGCGCTAGCCGCTGGGCTCGGCAGGGAACCCGGGGACCACCGACCGTCGCTGCCCCGGTCCCGCCACCGGGTCCGCTCGGAGGCCGACGGCCTCGGCTCGCCGGGGGTGGCTTCACAGGTGCGGGGCGGAGCGCCCCGCCACATGACGGGCTCGGCGGCGCGGGGCACAGCGGCTCCGTGGGCGGCCATCGGCATGTGGCCGCGTGTGCCCGACAGCGCGGCGGCCCGGATGCGACGGTGGGCGGGCCGGTTGAGACTGTGCCCGTGACCGGCATCGATGCAGAGCGGGACGACACCGCGCCCCCAGCACCCCGCACACCGAACCAGTCGCTGGCGCTCGCGGCGATGCTCTTCGCGGTGGCGATGACGTTCATCGACCAGACGATCGTCTCCATCGCGGCGCCGGACATCGTCCGCGAGCTGGGGCTCTCGACGTCCGGCATGCAGTGGGTGGTGAACGCCTACCTGCTGTCGCTGGCCGCCTTCTTCGCCCTCGGCGGACGGCTGGCCGACCTGTTCGGGCCACGCCGGGTCGTGGTCGTCGGCACCCTCGTGTTCGTCGTCTCGTCGGTGCTGTGCGGCTGTGTGCCCAAGGGAGACTTCGCCCAGACCTGGCTGATCCTCTTCAGGGCGACCCAGGGCCTGGGAGCCGCTCTCCTGTTCCCCGCGGCACTCGCCGTGGTCGTGGCCGTGTTCCCGGTGGAGCGGCGCGGCCGGGCGCTGGCGCTGTTCTTCGGACTGTCGGGAGCGCTGACGGCCATCGGCCCGCTGCTGGGCGGCTGGCTCACGGCATGGACCTGGCGGGCGATCTTCTGGGTCAACGTGCCCGTCGCCGTGGTGGCGCTCGTCCTGACCGTGCTGGCGCACATCCCCGACCGGCGGCGCGACGAGTCGCTGGACGTCGTCGGGGCCGTGCTCATCGCGGCGGGCATGGGACTGAGCGTGCTCGGATTCCAGCAGGCCGGGACCTGGGGCTGGGGCAGCGTGGCGACCTGGGCCTGCATCGCGGGCGGCCTCCTCGTCCTCGTCCTCTTCTGCCGCTACGAACGCGAGCGGCGCCATCCGCTGGTCAACCTGGCGGTCTTCCGGGACAAGGCGTTCACCGTGGACGCCCTGGTGCTCTTCTTCGCCATGCTGGCCTTCGTCCCGGTCTTCTTCTTCGCCTCGGTGTACGCGCAGGTCTCGCTCAGCGCCTCGCCCAACCAGGCGGCGCTCTACCTGCTGTACTTCTTCGCGGGCTTCGCCATCGCCTCCCAGTGGGGCGGCCGCATGCTGGACAAGAAGGGCGCACGGCCGCCCATGAAGATCGGTACCGTCCTGGGCGCGGTCGGGTTCTACCTCTGGGCCGGCAAGCTGACCGACCTGTCCATGCATGACCAGTGGCCGTACGTCGCCCTCGCGGGAGCCGGGATCGGCTTCATCCTGGCGCCCGCGTCCACCGACGCCGTCAACCGGTCCATCGGAGCCTCGTACGGCGAGGTCACCGGCATCACCCAGACCGTCCGCAACTACGCGGCCAGTGTCGGGCTGGCCGTCTTCGGGACCGTCCTGACGCACACGATGACGGACAGGGTCGTCTCGACGCTCACGTCCCACGGCCTGTCGTCGGCCAGGGCCCACGACGTCGCCGACGACATCGCCCAGGCCGTCACGGGCAACGCCGACGCAAGCCGGCCGACGGGCACGGGCGTGGCCGCTTCGACCATGCGCGAGGTGATGTCGGACGTGCGGATGGACTTCGCCGAGGCCAATCAGTATGTCTTCTACGGCATGGCGATCGCGCTCGCCGTCGGCTTCTTCTGCGCCCTGCGCCACCCCGGAGACCGCGGTGGGACGACGGAGCAGGAGCCCGAAGCCCCGCGGGCCGGCTGACACCACCGCCGGGCCGGGCCTCAGGGGTGTGGGCCCGGGCTCACGTCACGAGGGGCCGCGGGCCCCGGGTCACCGCCCGTGCGTCACCAGGGAGGTGGAGAAGCCGTCGTCGCCTCCCGAGTCACCGCCGTCGTCCGGGGCGTAGAGGATGACGAGGACGAACACGGCGACGGCGAGGACCAGCCCGACGGCTCCGCAGATGACCCCGGCCAGCGCCTGCCCGGAGTTCGTGGCCTCGCCGCGACGCGCCTTGGCCCCGCCGATCAGCCCGAAGATCACGGCGAGGACGCCCAGCACGATCGCCAGCGGCCACACGATGAAGAGGACCGCCGCGATGATGCCCAGCACGAGCCCGGCGGTTCCGAGCCCGTTGCTCGGCATCGGCCGGCTCAGGGGCCACCCGTATCCGGGCGCGCCCGGATGGGCGGCACCCGCGGGAAAGCCGGGGTACTGCGGGTAGCCGTAGCCGTACGGGAGGCCGGGACCGCCGGGGGCGATCGGCGGCGGCGGGACGGGCTCGCCGGGAGAGGGCCGCGGGTAGGGGGTGCGGGCCGCCGGCGGAGCGAAGGGGTTGTCCCAGGGACCGCCGGGGTTCCCGGGTCCGGGCGGGGCCGGCGCGCCGGGCAGCGAGGTGATCGTCGGAAGTCCGTACGCCGGAAGGGGCGCGCCACTCCCCCGTACGGTTCTGCCGGGCGAGGCGATCTCCTCGGGCGGGGCCCAGGGGTCGAGCTCGGATCGCGGGCCGGGGCCGGGCTTCCCGAGGGAGACCCGGGCGTCGGGTCCGGGGGCGGCGAAGGGGCCGGTGCCCTGCGCGGGCACGGAGCCCGCGGGCGCCGCGCCGAAGGCACCGCCCGTCGAGGGTGCCGCGTGCCCCGCTCCGTCGTCGAACGCCCTGTCCGCCCACCGCGCGGCCTCCTCGGCCCCGAGGACAGGTCCACCGCCCGAGCCGCCGCCCGGACCGCCGTCGGGTCCGCCGTCCGACGGAGGTGCCGCTCGACCGGGGCCGGCGCCGGGTGTCAGGTGATCAGGGCCGGCCGCGGACACCGCGTGGTCCCGGCCGGCCGTGGGTATCGCACGATCCGGACCGGCCGCCGACGCGCGATCCGCCTCGGGTGCCCCGTCCTCGGCGGGACCCGAACCCGGCACGGTGCCCGCACCGGACGGTCCACGCCCCTCGGGGGACCCGTCCCGCGCGGGCTCCGGGGCCGGCCCGCCCGGTGGAGCCCACCTACCCGCGTCGCGTGGCGCTGCCGGCCTCTGGGCGTCGTCGGACATGGGCGAGTCCCCTCTCTCGTACGTTCCGTCATGCTACGGCCCGGGCCGTGGCGGCGGATCTCCGTCGTACGACGGCCCCCTCGCCCTGCGCGGGGCACACGGGGCCCGGACGGCGGTGGCCGCCTACGATGATCCCGAACCGTCGATCAGCCGATCACCCGCGTCCGGACCGAAACGGCCCAGGGACGCCGTTCCGGGGAGGAACCCGTTGACCGAGCACATCACCGCACGCGACGACGCCCGCGACCTGCGCGCCTTCATCGCCGGGCTGCCCAAGGCCGAACTCCACGTCCACCACGTCGGCTCCGCCTCCCCGCGCATCGTGTCCGAACTCGCCGCCCGCCACCCCGACTCCCGGGTGCCCACCGACCCCGAGGCGCTGGCGGACTACTTCACGTTCACGGACTTCGCGCACTTCATCGAGGTGTACCTGTCCGTCGTCGACCTCATCCGCACCCCCGAGGACGTACGGCTGCTGACGTACGAGGTCGCCCGCGACATGGCCCGTCAGCAGGTGCGCTACGCGGAACTGACGATCACTCCGTGGTCCTCCACCCGGCGCGGAATCGACGAACGCGCCTTCATGGACGCGATCGAGGATGCCCGCAAGGCCGCCGAGGCCGATCTCGGTGTCGTGCTGCGCTGGTGCTTCGACATCCCGGGCGAGGCCGGTCTGGAGGCCGCCGAGGAGACCGTGCGGCTCGCGACCGACGACCGGCTGCGGCCGGAGGGGCTCGTCTCCTTCGGACTCGGCGGCCCCGAGATCGGCGTACCGAGGCCCCAGTTCAAGCCCTATTTCGACCGCGCCCGCGCGGCCGGACTGCGCTCCGTGCCGCACGCCGGTGAGACGACGGGCCCGGAGACGGTCTGGGACGCGCTGAACGTCCTCGGCGCCGAGCGCATCGGCCACGGCACGAGCTCCGCGCGGGACCCGCGACTGCTCGCCCATCTCGCCAAGCACGGCATCGCGCTGGAGGTCTGCCCGACCTCCAACATCGCCACCCGCGCCGTCCGCAGCCTCGACGAACACCCCGTCAAGGAGTTCGTGGCGGCCGGGGTGACGGTCACCGTCAACTCCGACGACCCGCCGATGTTCGGCACCGACCTCAACACCGAGTACGCGGTTACCGCCCGCCTCCTCGGTCTCGACGAGCCGGGCATCGCCGGGCTGGCCAAGAACGCGGTGCACGCGTCGTTCCTCGGCGAGACGGAGAAAGCCGGACTCGCCGCGGAGATCGACACGTACGCCGCGACCTGGCTCGCGCTCTGACCCGGTCACAATGGCCCCATGCGCACCGTGACCGCAGTCGCCCACCGCGGCGACCCCTACCGCGTCCGTGAGAACACGATCGACTCACTGCGTTCCGCGCTCCGACAGGGCGCGGACGCCGTCGAGATCGACGTACGCCTGACGCGCGACCGCGTACCCGTCCTGCTGCACGACGCGACGCTCAAGCGTCTGTGGGGACACGACCGGCCGCTGAGCTCGCTCTCCGGCGACGAGGTGCGCGGAGTCACGGCGGGCGGTGTGCCGACGCTGGCGGAGGCCCTCGGGGCGACCGGCGACAGCAGGGTCATGGTCGATCTGCCGGGAGCGGTGGACGTGCGGGTCGCGCGCGAGATCGTGGACGTGGTGCGGGCGTGCGGGGCCGGGGAGCGGGTGTACTACTGCGCGGCGGCCCCCGCCATGCTCGCGGTGCGGGCCGCCGACGCGTCCGCGGAGATCGCGCTGACCTGGACGACCCTGGCCCCGCCGCGCCCGGGCCTGCTCGACGTCGTACGCCCGCGCTGGCTCAACTACCGCTTCTCGCTGGTGAGTCGCGATCTCGCGGCGCGTGTCCACCGCGGCGGGCACCTGCTGTCCGTATGGACGCCGGACACCCGCCGCTCCATGCGCCGCCTGCTCGACGCGGGGGTCGACTCGATCACGACCAACCGGATCGACGCGCTGACCGCCCTGCGCAGGGACTGAGCCGTCGGTCAGCCGGCGGGCGCCGGCACGGGGCCCGGTCCGGCGCCGAGCGCTTCCAGGCGCTTGATCTTCTTCCGTACGACGTACAGCGGGATCACCCCGACGATCCCGAAGGACATGTCGATCACCGTCCACCAGAAGGGAATTCCGCGGATCGGTCCGCAGATCAGGGCCAGCGGGACGATGCCGGCGCAGGCGATCATCCCGAACTCGACGACCCAGATGTTGCGGACCGGATCGCGGTACGGACCGTAGAACGCGACCGCGATGACGAGATGCGCGAACGCCAGCCAGTCCGTTCCGTAGAGCAGGAAGGGGTACTGGGCGTCGGCGGTGTCGAGGCCGCGGCTCACGCGTTCGATCCAGTCCATCAGGACGGGGATGTGTTCCGGCACGGACAGGGCCCTCAGCAGGTCCTCGGTCCAGTGCAGTTCGTGCACCAGCGGGAAGGCCGTGGCGCCGCTGAGCACCAGGCCGACGACGAAAAAGGCAAGCCACGCGCGAATGCCCCGGAGCAGGGCGGCTCTGTCGCTCATACCGGGAGCGTACGCCCCGACTTGAACGTGTTCAAAACTGCCCCCGTCCGGGGCATCGGTGGCTCAGGCGCCGCTCTCCCGCAGCATGTCCTCGCGCTCGACGAGCTTCACGCGCTCGCGGCCCTGCGGCTCGCCCAGCGCCTTCTCCGCGGCGTCGAGCCGGTACCAGCCCTCCCACGTGGTGAAACGGACGTCCCGCTCGCCGAGGAAGGCGTCGACGGCCTCCGGCTCGGGTGAAGCGGGCGTGAGCAGACGGCCGTTCGCGTGGTCGTCGAGCAGGCTCGCGACCGTCTCGTTGGCGTCGCCCTTGGTGTGACCGATCAGACCGATGGGACCGCGCCGGATCCAGCCGGTGACGTACGTGGACGACAGGTGCTCGCCCGTGTCCTCAAGCACCCGGCCGGCCGCGTCCGGCACCGTGCCCGACTCGACGTCCCAGGGCAGCTTGGGCAGGCTGTCGGAGAGGTAGCCCACGGCCCGGTAGACCGCGCTGACGTCCCAGTCCTTGAACTCGCCGGTGCCCTTGACGTTCCCGGTGCCGTCGAGGGCGGTGCGCTCGGTGCGCAGGCCGACGACCTCGCCGTTCTCGCCGAGGATCTCGGTGGGCGACTCGAAGAAGTGCAGGAACAGCTTGTGCGGGCGGTCGCCGGTGTCGCGGATCGCCCAGTTCTCCAGGGTCTTGGCGACCATGTCGGCCTGCTTGTTGCCGCGCCGGGTGGCGATCGAGCCCTCGTCGTAGTCGATGTCCTCGGGGTCGACGACGACCTCGATGTTCGGCGAGTGGTCCAGCTCGCGCAGCTCCATCGGGCTGAACTTCGCCTGCGCCGGACCACGGCGGCCGAAGACGTGCACCTCGAGGGCCTTGTTGGCCTTGAGCCCGTCGTACACGTTCGGCGGGATCTCGGTGGGCAGCAGTTCGTCCGCGGTCTTGGCCAGGACGCGGGCCACGTCCAGCGCGACGTTGCCGACGCCGAGGACGGCGACCTTCTCGGCCTCCAGCGGCCAGGTGCGCGGGACGTCCGGGTGACCGTCGTACCAGGACACGAAGTCCGCCGCGCCGTACGAACCGTCGAGGTCTACGCCGGGAATGTCGAGGGCCCGGTCGGCCGTCGCGCCGGTGGAGAAGATCACCGCGTCGTAGAAGGCGCGCAGATCGTCGAGGCTGATGTCGCGCGGGTAGTCGACGTTGCCGAAGAGGCGGATCTGCGGCTTGTCGAGCACCTGGTGCAGGGCGGTGATGATGCCCTTGATCCGGGGGTGATCGGGGGCGACGCCGTAACGGATGAGACCGAACGGGGCCGGCATCCGCTCGAACAAGTCGATGGAGACACCGGGCTCGGCGGCCACTGCGGATTTCAGCAGCGCGTCGGCGGCGTAGATTCCGGCGGGGCCGGCTCCGACAATGGCTACCCGCAGAGGGCGAGGCATGATCAGATTCCCTTCGAGCAGGGGCAGGGGGCTCGACGGGAAGCCTAAACTGAGGCAAACCTAAGTCAGTAGGCGGGTCCTGGCTATGACCTCATAAGACTGACTTATGGCTACTGAAGGACCGCTTTATGGGCGGCGCCCGCACCCTCTCACCGCGAGAACTCCGGCCCTCCTCCGCACCCTGCGGTCGGGCCCGGACGGGGCGGGTACGCACCCCCTCTACCGCTGGTCCCCCCTGGTCGGAGTGGGAACGGCGCCGGTGCGGACGGCGGAGGGCCGGGCGGTCACGGGCGCGGAGCTCTGCGTGGCCGACGGAGTACGGGTTGGGGTGCGATCTCCGGTCGTCCGGGCCGTGGGCACGGGCACGGTGCTGGGAGCCGCGCTCCGGCCGGGCGGACCGCTCCCGCCGGGACGGGGGCTGACCCGCCCGGGCGAGACCGACGGAGTGGGCTCGGCCGACGGGCCGGTCGCGGGCGGCGGGGCCAGCGGGACCACCGGGGCCACGGGCGCCTCGGGGGCGGCCGACCGGAGCGGCAGCACGACGAGAGCGCCGAGGGCGCACGCCACAGCGGCCCCGGCCGCGGCGCGCAGCAGCCGGCGGCGGGCCGCGCCCCGGCGGATCGCCTCGTAACGGCCGGGCGGTGGGGAGAGGTACTCGGACGGGGGCCGCATGATGACGGCGAGCGGATCGTCGGGGCCGAAGTCCGGACCATCGTCAGAGTGTGTGATCAAGGCTTCTCCTCAGGTGGGCGCGGAGCATTTCGCGGGCCGCGTGGAGATCGGCCTTGATCGTTCCTTCCTTGCGCCCGGTCAGCGCGGCCACCTCCCGGATCGGCATGTCAGCGTAGTAGTGCAGCAGGATCGGGACGCGCAGCCGTTCGGGCAGCGACTGCACGAGCAGGCGTACGGACGGATCGGCCTGCTCGTTCGGCGGGCCGACGGCGGCCTCGGCGGTGGCCCGGTGCACGGCCCTGCGTTCGCGCTCCAGCTTGCGCCAGTGGTCCCGGACGAGGTTGGCCGCCGTGACGTAGAGGAATCCCCGCGGCTCGGCCACGGAGGTCCAGCGGGACCAGAGCCGGGTGAACGCCTCCGAGGCGATCTCGTGGGCCGTCCCGTCGTCGTCGACGAGACGGCGGCACCAGCCGGCGAGGCGCGGGTAGAGGGCGGCGAACAGCTCGGACGCCGCCTTCTCACGGGACCCTTTCAACATTCTCCATGGTCGTGACGGTGCCGGGAGCGGACGATCCCGGGCCGCGGGGGTACGGTCCCGCGGCCCAGGATCCCGGACAGCCGGCCGGGGGTCAGTTGCTCGCGGACGTCAGCGCCGCGAACACGATCACGTTGTCGCGGTAGCCGCTTCCGGAGCGGGGACCACCGCAGGTGATGAGCCGCAGCTCCGGGCGGTCCACGTCGCCGTAGACCGCGTCCGACGGGAAGTCGGCCTTGGCGACGGTACGGACGTCGTCGACGGTGAACCCGGCCGACCCGCCGTTCTCCAGGCGCACGACGATCCGGTCGCCGTGGCGCAGGCGCGCGAGGTGACGGAAGACGCCGTCGCCGTACGAGCCGACCGTCACGTGACCGAGGATCACCGACGGACCCTTCTGGCCCGGCGTCGGCGAGTACCGGTACCAGCCGGCCCGGTCGTGTGCCGTGACCGGCGGCACCTGCGCGCTGCCGTCCGGGGCGAGTCCGAGCCGCGTCAGCGGGGTGTCGACCCCGATGGCCGGTATCCGCAGCCCGACCGGCACCGAACGCGCCATCGCGCGCGCCGGCTTCACGGCGGCCCGCGAGGCCGCGGGGGCGCCGTCCGACCCTGCGGTCGCCGGCCTGCCCTCGGATCCCGCGCTCGCGTGTGCGCCGCCGGGCCGCGCGTCCGCGGCCGGGCCGGCCGGGTGGCCGCCGCAGCTCACGAGCAGCGCGGCCGCCGCCGTGGCGACGAACGCGCGCCTGGAGAGGGGCGTCATGCCCCGGTCGCCCGCCGACGGCGTACGGCGAACACGCCCGCGCCCACGGCGAACACGGCGGCGGCGCTCCCGCCGACGAGCCCGGCCGCCAGGCCGGAGGACGAGGCCGCGGTCGCCGCCACACCGGTGTCGGGCGCGCCGGCCGGACGGACGGAGACCTGCCGCGAGGCCGGCGCCCGCGTCGGCGCGGCACTGGGCACTGCGGAGGGAGCGCGGGTCGGCGCGGCGCTGGGAACGGCGGAGGGCGCCCGGGTCGCGGTGGGGCTCGCGGGGGCCGGGGCCGCGGTGACGCTCGGACGGGTCGAGGGGCGCGGGGAGGCCCCGTCGGCGAACGCGGGCACCGTGCCCACCAGCACGGCGGTGCACGCGAGTGCCGTGGCACTGAAGACGGTTCGGCGCATGGATCGCTCTCTTTCGTCGGTCCGCCCGCCGGTGGGAACGGCGGGCCGGTTACGGATCGAGCGGAGAGACGAGCGGGCGGCGGACCGGGTTGTAAAGAGCGGGCAAAGGCGTAAAGGGGGCGGGAGAAGCCGGACTTCGGCGCCCGGACGACCCGGCCGGCACCGGGCCCGCGCGTCCGGTCGGGCCAGACCGGGGCTCGCCCACCGCCTCCGGGGCCACCCCAACGCCGGACCGGGGTGGTTGGCGCCTCCGGGGCCAACCAACTGCCGTAGCGGGGTGGTTGATTTCACACCACACACGCCGAGGGGTCGGGTTCGCCCTGGATGAGGGTCAGTTGTACGACCGCTCCACACCCTGTAATGCCCGAGTAACGGCCTCTGCCTAGCGTCCGAGCTCCCCCCTACCGTTCCCGGAGGAGCACCCCGATGCACCTGCCCCGACCGCCGCGGCGCAGATCCGCCGTATGGACGGCGGCCGCGTTCACCGCGACCGCCCTGGTTTCCGGCGTGATGCCGGCCGTCGCGTCCGACACCCCGTCCACGGCCGCGACCTCCAAGATCGACTCGTCGCTGCGCAGCGCCGTCGCCGAGGGAGGCGACGCCACCTTCTTCGTCGTCCTCAAGGACCAGGCCGACCTGTCCGACGCCAAGAAGCAGAAGACGCACACGGCCAAGGCCAAGGCCGCCTTCAAGGAGCTGCGCGCCAAGGCCGCGGACACGCAGACCCCGCTGAAGTCCTTTCTCGACAAGAAGAAGGTCGGTCACAAGGACTACTGGATCGCCAACGCGATCCAGGTCACCGGTGACGCGAAGCTGGTGAACGAGCTGGCCGCGCGCCCGGACGTCGCGAAGATCGTCAAGGAGCAGCATTACAAGCTCGACGACATCGAGACGGCCGACACCAAGGTCACGACGTCGCGCACCGACTCCTCCGCCGCCGGTGACGACAGCCCGGAGTGGGGCGTCGCCGACATCAACGCCGACGACGTCTGGAACCAGTACGACGACCGCGGCGAGGGCATCGTCGTCGCCAGCGTCGACTCGGGCGTGCAGTACGACCACCCGGACCTGGTCGCGAACTACCGCGGCAACAACGGCGACGGCACCTTCACGCACGACTACAACTTCTACGACCCGACCGGCGAGTGCGGCACCGGCGGCACCCCGTGCGACAACAACGGCCACGGCACCCACACGATGGGCACGATGGTCGCCAAGCACGGCATCGGGGTCGCGCCGAACGCGAAGTGGATCGCCGCCAAGGGCTGCGAGTCCTCCTCCTGCTCGGACGAGTCGCTGCTCGCGGCCGGTCAGTGGATCCTCGCGCCGACCGACCACAACGGCCAGAACCCGCGCCCGGACCTCGCCCCGAACATCGTCAACAACTCCTGGGGCGGCGGCGACACGACGTTCTACCAGGACATCGTCGAGGCCTGGAACGCGGCCGGCATCTTCGAGGCGTTCGCGGCGGGCAACGACGGCGACGGCAAGACCTGCTCCACCGCGCACGCCCCCGGCTCGCAGGCCCCGTCCTACGGCGTCGGCGCGTACGGCTCGACCGGCACGATCGCTTCCTTCTCCGGCTTCGGCCCGTCCCTGGTCGACGGCTCGGCGAAGCCGAACATCTCGGCGCCGGGCGTCAACATCCCGTCCACCTGGCCGGGTTCGTCCTACAACACCATCTCGGGCACGTCGATGGCGACCCCGCACGTCGCGGGTGCCGTGGCCCTGCTCTGGTCGGCGGCACCGTCGCTGATCGGCAAGATCGACGAGACGCGCGCGCTGCTCAACGAGGGCGCCCGTGACGTCGACGACACGCACTGCGGCGGCACCGCCGGCATGAACAACGTGTGGGGCGAGGGCAAGCTCGACATCCTCGCCTCCGTCGACAGGGCCCCGCACACCGCGGCCACCGTCACCGGCAAGGTCACCGACAAGGCGACCGGCGCGGCGCTGCCCAACATCACGGTGAAGGCCACCGCCGCCGGCACCACCCGTACGGTCACCACCGGCACGGACGGCGCCTACCGGCTGCCGCTGCCCGCCGGCACGTACTCCTTCACGTTCGGCGGCTACGGCTACGCGAACGGCTCGGCCACCGGTGTCACCCTCACCGACAGCCAGGCCTTCACGCAGGACATCGCGCTGACCGCGGTCCCCTCGCACAAGGTCTCCGGCACCGTCCTCGACGTCACCGGCAAGGCGCTGCCCGGCGCGAAGGTCGAGCTGACCGGCGCCCCGCTGGACGCCGTCACCACCGACGCCAAGGGCCAGTACTCCTTCGCCAAGGTCTCCGAGGGCTCCTACAGCCTGTCGGTGAAGCCGGCCGCCCCCATCCTGTGCAACGGCGTCTACAACGGCACCGCCACCGTCGGCTCCGCCGACCTGGCCAAGAACGTCCAGGTTCCCAACCGCACCGACAACTCGGCCAACTCCTGCGCCCCCGCCACGTACGCGTGGATCGCGGGCTCCAAGAAGGTCGCCCTGTCCGGTGACGAGGACGCCGCGAAGGTCACGCTGCCCTTCCCGGTGAAGCTGTACGGCGTCTCGTACTCCTCCGCTTCCGTCACCACCGACGGCCTGGTCAACTTCCTGTCCTCGCGCGTCGGCGACTACAGCAACACCGCGCTGCCGACGACCGGTGCGAACGGCGTCAAGGGAATCGTCGCCCCGCTCTGGGACGACCTGACGCTCGACGGCAAGTCGTCCGTGCAGACCGCCACCACCGGCAGCACGGGCAGCCGCAGGTTCGCCGTCGTGTGGAACAACGCCGCCTACGCGAACGGCACTTCGGGCCGCACCACCTTCGAGGCCGTCTTCGACGAGGCCACCGGCGCCGTGACCCTCCAGTACAAGTCGGTCGCCGACAAGGGCGCGGGCGCCACCGTCGGCATCGCCAACCAGAACGGCACCGACGCCCTCCAGTACGCGTACAACCAGTCCGTCCTCACCGACGGCACCGCCATCCGCTTCGCGCAGGGAGCCAAGTGATGAGAGCCCACCACTCACGGCGGGCCGTGCGCCTCGCCTCCGCGCTGGTCGCGGCGGGCCTGTGCCTGACCGTCACCCCGCAGGCTCTGGCCGCCGACGACAGCGGCTCGGCCATGAAGCTGACCGGCGCCGAGGCGAAGACGCTGGCCGCCAACCTGACCCTCGACCCGTACGGCCAGACCGAGGCCGAGACGATCGAGCCGAAGCCGGCCGACGACTCCACCACGACGGACTCGGGTTCCGCCACGGGAGACTCCGGTTCCGGCAGCGGCGCGACCCTGGACGGCACGTCCACCGACGTCGACCCGGCCACCAAGGTCACCACGACCGCGAAGTCCACGCTGGAAGGCGTGCGCGGCATGGGTGCCACGGTGCCGATCGGCAGGAGCGGCGACTACTTCTCCGTCAACAGCATGGGCTACGTGCAGCGTCACGCCGCCGACGGCAGCGAGACCTGGGCACGCAACGGCAGCTCGTTCTTCGCGGACTGGCAGGTCAAGCCGCTCCAGGTGTGGCGGGTCGAGCCGTACCCGCCGCAGATCCTCATGGGCTACAACGCGGTCTCGCCGTTCTCACCCAACTCGGACTCCGGTTACTCGACCGGCGACCTGACCGGTGACGGCGTCCCCGACCTGGTGTTCTCGGCGCTGGTCGGCACGAACCCGTACCCGCGCCCCTTCTCCTCGCCGGGCTCCGCCCTCACCACCGGCACGTTCGTGACGGTCCTCGACGGGAAGACCGGCACCACGGTCTGGTCGAAGCTGTACAACCACGCCTCCATGGTCAAGATCGTCGACGGCACGCTGCTGATCGCCGACGCGCCCCGGATGAGCGGCGACGCGAAGGTCCCGGCCGCCGCGACGGCCACCCTGACCGGCATCCGGTTCTCGTCCGCGGACGGCAAGCTGACTCCGGCGCAGACCTGGACGTACGACACCGGGGAAGCCCGGTACGCGAACTGGGGCGACATCCAGGACCTCGGCGGCGGCAAGGTCGCCGTCTCCTGGAACCTGGGCAAGGCCACCGGTGTCGACGCGCGCGGCCGCACCCTGGTGCTCGACACCGCGGACGGCTCCGTCGCCTGGCAGACGGACAGCACGATCTACAGCCGTCAGCTCCGCCTGGACGCCGGCCGGAAGCGTCTCGTCGCCGTCGAGCAGGCGGACGCCACGGACGCGGTGCGCTACGAGGTCGTGTCCTACGACCTGAAGACCGGTGACCGCACCACGCTGGACGGCCGGGAGAACGTGGTGCCCACCGCCCTGACGGTCGGCGACCTCGGTGCCAAGCCCGGCGCGGAGTACGCCGTCGCGGAGTCCTCGCTCGACGAGAACTACTTCGTCAACGCCGGCACCGTCCGTGTCGTCGAGGGTGCCGACCCGAGCACGCTGCTCTGGTCGAGCACGATCAAGCGCGACGCCGACAACAGCAAGAACGGGCCCAGCGTCTGGCGCCTGGGAGTGGCCGACGGCTCGCTGGTCGCCTCCGCCCAGGACGACCGGAAGATCAACGACCCGGACAACCGCGGCGGCACGCGCTACGCGTCGCTCACCGTGTTCTCCGGCAAGGGCGCCGTCAGGTGGCAGCAGAAGGGCGTCACCGCCGCGCCCATGTACCAGGACCTCTACAGCGACGGCCGGGGCACGCACGTACGCGTCGTCGACCAGGCGCAGAACATCCGTACCTTCAAGGTGGGCAGCGGCAAGGCGGAGAACGTCACGCCCCTGCAGGGCGACATCGCCTACGCCAAGAGCGCGGACCTGGACAAGGACGGCAAGTCCGACCTGATCATGGGCGGTTCGTCGAACGGGGTGTGGGCCTACTCCGGTCCCTCGCTGGTGGACGGCGGCAAGCCGAAGAAGCTGTGGCAGGCCACCGTCCCGGGCGCCGTCCACGACATCGAGACCGGTGACGTCAACGGCGACGGCAAGCCCGAGATCGTGGTCGCGGCCGACACCGCGACGGTCGTGCTCAACGGCGCGACGGGCAGGACGCTCGCCACCATCGACGCCGTTGAGGGCCAGTACGTCCGCACCGCCGAGCTGGCCGACCTCGACGGCGACGGCAAGCAGGACATCCTCGTCCCGACCGACGCCCTGCGCGCCTACAGCGGCACCGGCCGCGCCCTGTGGACGTACAGCGCGCCCAAGGACGCGGGCGACGTGCGCTTCACCGACCCGTCGGTGAACGACGGCCAGGTGTACGCGTCGTACGCCAGTCTCGACGCGTTCCAGCTGACCTCGCCCGTCACGAACGCGGTCGCGCTGAACGCCAAGAGCGGCAAGGTCCGCTGGTCCGCCGTGCCGAAGGCCCCCGACACCGCGGTGGACGGCATCCGTACCGCCATCCCGAACCAGGGTGTCTTCTCCTCCAAGGAGATCCCGTACGCCGACGGGCACGCGGTGATCTACCTGTGGGCCGTCGTCGCCCCGCTGAAGACCGCCGCCGACGCCCTCAACCCGCAGAACTACTTCGAGATCCGCGACGGCCGCACCGGCGAGGTGCTGCACACCGGATTCGCGGGCGGCCTGTGGACGCACAACAGCTACTTCGCCAAGGACGGGGTGCTGTACTCGGGCGACACGGCGTCGTTCCGGCGGTACCGGGCGAACGGCGACGACACGATGCAGCTCGTCTCGCCGACGACGTTCGGCGGCGGCTTCCTGACCGGTCCCGGCGGGCGCGAGCTCCTGGTCGCCGGTGCCGAGGCGGGCCTGTACGTCTTCGACCCGAGCATCCTCGACTCCGAGGACAGCTGGGCCAACGCCGTCGGCAGCATCGGCACCCTCATGGGCGCCCGCAACTACTTCGCGGGCGACCTGGACGGCGACGGTGTCGACGAGGTGATGTCGCTCAACAGCGACGTCGACGGCCGGGACCGCGCCGTCGGACAGTTCGGCGGCGGCTACTACCTGACCAACAACGGCATCCACCAGGTGACCGCTTACAAGCTCTCCTGACCCGACCGCTCCCAGGAGCACACGGACCCCCCGGGCCTAGCCCGGGGGGTCCTCGGTTTGCTCGGTTACAGTTGCGCCCTCATGAACGAGCAGCGGACGGACAGCGTAGATTCGGCCACTCCGCTGCTGCGTCTGCACCTTTTCGGCGGTTTCACAGCGACTCGCGACAGCGGCCCGGCACCCGCCGAACGCTGGACCCGGCCCAGCGCCCAGACCCTGGTGAAGCTCCTCGCCGTCGTCCCCGACCACCAGCTCCACCGCGAGCAGGCCATGGACATCTGCTGGCCCGACGCGGATCCGCACGCCGCGACGGGCAGCCTGCGGGTCGCCCTGCACGCCGCGCGCCACGCCCTCGAACCCGAACTCGCCCCGCGCGCCGCCTCCTCGTACCTGATGTCCGACGGCGCCCTGCTGAAGCTGAACCCGGCCGCCGTACGCATCGACGCCGACGACGCCGAGGCCGCGGCACGGACCGCGCTCGCCGCCCAGGACCCCCGCGCGCTCGCCGCCGCCCTGGACCTGTTCACCGGGGAGTTGCTCCCCGAGGACCGCTACGCGAGCTGGGCGCAGTCCCGCCGCGGCCGGCTCGTCGCCCTGCGCGAGCAGGTGCTGCTCGCGCTCGCCGCCGCACACCTGGCGCAAGGCTCTCTCAGCGAGGCGGTTGCCGCGGCCGAGCAGGTGCTCGCCTCCAGCCCGGCCGAGGAACTCGCCCATCGCATCGTCATCGACGCCTCGCTGCGCCAGGGCCTGCGCCGCCGGGCCGTACGCCAGTACCACGCGTGCCACGAGATCCTCTCGGCGGAACTGGGCGTACGGCCCGGACCGGAGACGGAGCGGCTGCACCGGGCCGCCCTGGCCGCCGCACCCGCCCCCGCACCCACCGCCCCGCCGCTCCCCGCCCTGTTGCGGGCCACCCGCGGCGCACGACCGCTGCGGGGCCGGGACACCGTGCTCGAACGCCTCCTCGCGGCGGACGGGCCGCCCGTCACCCTGCTCAGCGGCGAGGCGGGCATCGGCAAGACCCGCCTGGTGAGCGAGGTCGCCCGGCGTGCCGCCGCGGACGGCACGGCCGTCCTGTGGGGCGGCGGCCAGGACGCCGAGGGGCACACGCCGTACGGGGTGTTCGCGGAGGCGCTGGAGGGCTGGCTCGCCGAGCACAGCGCCGCCGAGCGGGCCCGGGTCGGGTCCGAGTATCCCGAACTGGCCTCGTTCCTCCCGTCGCTCGGACAGGTGGGAACCTCCGGCGAGCGCAGCCCGGAGGAGGAACGGGACCGGCTGTTCCGGGGCATCACGGCGCTGCTGGGCGACCTCGCCGCGGCCAGCCCTGTGCTGGTCGTCCTCGACGATCTGCACGCCGCCGACACGGGCTCGTACCGCCTGCTCGGTCATCTGGCCCGCCGGGCCGTGGAGCGGGACACCGCTCTGCGGTTCCTGGCGACCTACCGCGAGGAGGAGCTGCCCGACGGCGACGCGCGCCGCTCGGCCGTGGCCTCCCTCCTGCGCCGGCGTCACGGCGTACGCGAGGAGCTGAGCCGGCTCGACAAGGAGGCGTGCCTGGCCGTCGTCCGCGACGCGGCCACGGACCCCTCGCACGCGGACCGGGTCCACCGGGTGTGGGAACTCTCCCTCGGCAACCCGCTGTTCGCCCTCGAACTCGCCCACGGCCTGGCCGACGGGAACGACGGAGGTCTCGCCCCCGAAGGTGTACGGGGGCTGGTGGCCGACCGGCTCGTACGGCTCGACCCGGACGCGCGCCGCGTCGTCGAGGCGCTCGCCGTGGCGGGCGGCGACACCGCGCTGTCCGAACTGCTCGACGTCGCCGAACACGGGCTGCACCCGCCGGTCGCGGGGGCCGCGGCGGCCGACGCCCTGGAACAGGCCATCGCCGCCTCGCTCGTCGAGGAACGGCCCGTCGTGGTGGCCGGGCGGTCCGAGGAAGGGGTGGCCTTCCGGCATCCGCTGGTCCGGCTCACCTGCTACGAACAGCTCGCGGGGGTCCGCCGCCGGCAACTGCACGCCGCCTTCGCGCAGGCGGTCAGACGGCGCCGCCCCGACGCCGTCGACACCCTGGCCTCCCACTTCGCCCGCGCCGACGACCCGCGCGCGGCCGAATACCTGCGCCGAGCGGCGGAACGGGCCGCGGCCCTGTACGCGAACGACACCGCGGACCGCTACTACCGCGACCTGGTGGCCCGGCTGGACGTCGACGCGGCCCGCGCCCGGCTCGCGCACGCCCATGTCCTGCGGAGAATGGGCCACTTCGAGCAGGCGGCCGACGTCCTGCGGCTCTCCCTGGCGGAGTTCGAACGGCGCGAGGACCGTGACGAGGCCGTCCTCGCCTCGGCGCTGCTCGCCGAGACCCTGGCCAGGACGAGCGCACCGGCGGCCGCACGCCGCACGCTGCGGGAACACCCGGTGACCGCGGACACCGGGCCGGAACCGGCCGCCAGTCACTTCCTGGCCCTGTCCGTGGTCCGCTGCGTCCAGGGGCGGTACACGGCCGGGCACGAGGCCGCCCGGCAGGCCCTGACCTCGGCGCGGAAGGTGCCGGGAGCGTCCGGCCAGCGGCTGGTGGCCCGCGCCTTCGCGATGCAGGCCGCCAACCTCGGGCTCGCCGGCCGCTTCGAGCAGGCACGCGAAGCCGGCGACCAGGCACTGGCACCGGCCGAGGCCTACGGCGATCCGACCCTGCTCGGCTCGGTCCTGTCCATGCTGCGCGAGAACGCGCGGCGAGCGGGAAGACTGTGGGAGGCCGTCGACATCGGAACCCGCGCGCTCGGCCTCGCCGAACGGTCGGGCGATCCGACCGCCGCCGCGTTCGAGCGCGGGAACCTCGCGGAACTGCGGCTGCTGCTCGAAGAGCCCGGGCCGGCCCTCGCCCTCGCGGAACAAGCGGTCGCGGGCGCGGAGGCGTACGACGCCTGGTGCCTTCCGTACGCCCTCGCGACCCTGGCCCGCGTACGGGTCTTCGCGGGCGCGGCGGAACAGGCCGTGCCCCTCCTGGACCGCGCGGAGGCCGTGGCCGCCGAGCTGGGAGACCGGCAGGCGGAGCACGAGGTGCGCACGGCGCGTGCCGAGCTCGCCCTGCGCACCGGCCACCCGGACCAGGCGCTGCGCGCCCTGGACGGTCATACCGACGACGCGCCGGTGCTGGTGGCCTGGGCGGAGCTCCTGTCGGGGCGGACCGAGGCCGCCCAGCGGCTCGCGTACGCCGAGGCGGCCCGGGCCGAACGGACCGGGGAACGCCTCACCGAGGTGGAGGCACGCATCGTCCTCGGCACCTCGCTGTCGCGGCCCGCCCCGACGCGGGAGGGCGCGAAGGAGCTGACACGCGCCGAGTCGCTGGCCCGTGCGCTGCCCTATCCGGCAGCGACGCGACGGCTGGCGCGAGCCCGGGCCCTGCTGCGCGAGCTCTGACCCCGTCCGGGCCCGGCCCCCGGTTCACAGGCCGGCGATCGCGTTCCAGCGCTTGGCGAACTCCGTGCGTTCGCCGGCGGTGATGTCGCGGGCGATGGCGAGGCGCTTGCGCATGGTCGCGTCCGGGAAGATCAGCGGGTCCTCGGCGAGGGCCGCGGTGTCCTTGTCCTTGGAGGAGGCGAGGACGTCCTGGGCGGCGGGGACCGGACAGACGTAGTTGACCCAGGCGGCCAGCTCGGCGGCGACCTCCGGCTCGTAGTAGTAGTCGACGAGCTTCTCCGCGTTGCCCTTGTGCCGGGCCAGGTTGGGGATCATCAGCGACTCGGCCCACAGTTCGGCGCCCTCCTCGGGGACGACGAAGCGGATGTCGGGGTTGTCCGCCTGGAGCTGGATCACGTCGCCCGAGTAGGCCTGGCAGGCGAGCACGTCCCCGCTCGCGAGATCCTTGATGTAGTCGTTGCCGGTGAAGCGGCGGATCTGCCCGCGGTGCACCTGCTTCTCGACCTGGTCGCACACCCGGTGGAAGTCGTCGGCCCGCCACTTCGTGATGTCGACGCCGTCGGCCTGCATGAGCAGCGCGAACGCCTCGTCCAGGCCGGAGAGCAGGGTGACCCGGCCCTTGAGGTCGTCGGCCCACAGGTCGGACACGTGCGCGATCTCGCGGCCGAGCTTGCGGCGGTTGTACGCGATACCGGTGATCCCCGACTGCCACGGCACCGAGGACCTGCGGCCGGGGTCGAAGGCGGGCGAACGCAGCAGCGGGTCCAGGTACTTGGCGACGTTCGGCTGCCGGGACCGGTCCATCTCCTGGACCCAGCCGAGCCGGACGAAGCGGGCGCACATCCAGTCGCTGATGACGATGAGGTCGCGCCCGGTCCGCTGGTGGTTCATCAGGGACGGACTGATCTTGCCGAAGAACTCGTCGTTGTCGTTGATCTCCTCGATGTAGTCGACGGAGATCCCGGTGCGCTTCTCGAAGGCCTCCAGCGACGGCCGCCGGGTCGTGTCCTCGTCGTCGGTGTCGATGTACAGCGGCCAGTTCGCCCAGGTCAGCCGCTTGTCCGAGGCGGAGAGGTCGGCTCCGGCCCGGTCGCCCGGTGCCACGTACGCGGCCGGTACCCCGCATCCGGCGAGGGCTCCGAGTGCGGCACCGCCGCCCAGGGCGCGCAGCAGGGACCGGCGGGACAGCGGCGAGGTCTTCCGATTCACGGGCACGCGCGAAGCATGCCGACCCTGGCTCGTTCCGGACAATGGACGCTGCGTCGATCAGTCGCCCGCCGACCCGACACCCTGTCGATCCGTTTCCGGGTGTTTCGAGAACTCCGGGCGCGTGACCGCCGGCCGTCCCCGGCCCGGATCCCTGCCCGGCTCCCGGCCCGGGGAGTTCGCGGGCGGCGCGCACGGCGGGAAGGTGACTCGTACCGACAGGCCGCCCTGCGGACGAGGCCACGCCTCGACCGTGCCGCGGTGGGCGGTGGCGACGGCCGTGACGATGGACAGGCCGAGCCCCAGTCCCTCGCGGGGGCGGCCCTGCCCGCGCGGGTGTGTCCCGGGCCGCGTGCGGGTCCGTTCCGTGCCGAGCCGCCCGAACGGCTGGAAGAGTTCGGCCACCTGGTCGCGCGGGATCACCGGGCCGGTGTTGTCGATCCGCAGGACCGGGAACCCCGCCTCCGTACCGGTCCACAGACGGACCCAACTCTCCCCGTCCCCGGTGGTGTTGTGCCGTACGGCGTTGTCCGCGAGGTTGACCACCAGACGCTCGATCAACTGGGGATCGCCCAGCACGGGTGCGAAGCCGAGGTCGGCCCGTACGGCCGGCGCGCCGGGCTCGGACCCACCGTCCGGCAGCAGTTCCCGCACCGTCTCGGCGAGGTCGACGAACTCCCTGTGCCGCAGCCCGCGTTGGCTGCGGGCGAGGGTCAACAGGGCGTCGATGAGACGCTCCTGTTCCTGCCCGGCGGCCCGGACGCGCAGGCACGCGGCCCGCAGGCTCTCCACCGACGCGCCGGGGTCGGCGAGCGCGACATCCACGATCGCCTGCTGGAGCGTGAGCGGCGTGCGCAGTTCGTGCGACGCGTTGGCGACGAACTGCTTCTGCGCCTCGAACGCGCCCTCCAGCCGCCCCAGTACGTCGTCGAAGGTGTCCGCCATCGCCTTGAGTTCGTCCTCCGGTCCCGGCACGGCCAGCCGCTGGCGGAGGTTGTCCGCGGAGATCCGCCGGGCGGCGGCGGTCATCGTGCGCAGCGGGGCGAGGACACGTCCGGCCATGATCCAGCCCAGGGCCACGGAGGCGAAGGTCATCACGGCGAGCGCGACGCCCGCCTCGACGAGGAGTTGGTGCAGTTGGTCGGCTCGCAGGGCTTCGGCGTACGTCGTGAGCGCCGGCGGATCGGGGATGGTGGTGGCGAGGCCCTGGCCCGCGGGCAGCCCGGCCTCGACGGACGAGACGACCCCCTTGGAGGGCCCGGACCGCGACGCCAGGAGGTAGGTGAAGCCGAGCAGGGCCGCGCCCGCCGCCATGAACAGGGCGCTGTAGAGCAGGGTCAGCCGCCACCGGATACTGCGCGGCGCCAGCCGCCACCGAACCCCGGCGAGCCCCGGCCGCTCGGATGCGTTCGTCATGCGATGCGGTATCCCGCCCGGTCCACCGTCGCGATCAGCGGCGGCTCCCCCAGTTTGCGGCGCAGCCGGCTCACCGTGACCTTCACGGTCTGGCTGAAGGGATCGGCCGCCTCGTCCCAGGCCCGCTCCAGGAGTTCCTCGGTGGAGACCACGGCGCCCTGCGCGGCCAGCAGGAGTTCGAGCACGGCAAACTCCTTCGGGCTGAGGGCGAGGCCCGAACCGCCCCGGGTCGCCTGCCGGCGCGCCGGGTCGAGCCGCAGTTCCCCGCGGACCAGGACAGGAGGCAGCGCGGGCTGCGCACGGCGCGCCAAGGCCCGTATCCGCGCGACGAGTTCGGCGAACGCGAACGGCTTGGAGAGATAGTCGTCGGCACCGAGACCGAGTCCTGTGACCCGGTCGGCCACCGTGCCGGACGCGGTCAGCATCAGCACCCTCGCACGGCTGCCGCCCGCGGCCAGCGTCCGGCACACCTGATCGCCGTGGACCCCGGGCAGATCACGGTCGAGCACGACGACGTCGTACCCGTTGACGGTGGCGCGCTCCAGCGCCGTGGGCCCGTCCAGCGCGAGATCGACCGCCATGCCCTCGCGGCGCAGCCCGGCGGCCACGGTCTCGGCGAGCTCCTCATGGTCCTCGACCACCAGCACACGCATGGCGGCCAGTGTGACGCGCGGGCGGTTACACGGGGATAAGGGCTCCCGTACGGGGGTGCTCCCCCGCCCCGGGAGCCGAACCGGGCCCTGTCACGGCGCCATGTCGGGCCCTGTCACGGCGCCATGTCGGGCCCTGTCGCGGCGCCATAAGGAAGACCGTTCCCGTGCCGTAACCGCCCCCCGGCTTGGCTGGAGCTCAGCACGGCACCGCGCACCCCGCCACGACCGTCGAGCCACGGCAGGTGACGGCACGGCGGTGCGTCAACCGTACGCCAACGCATCCGAACCGGCGGCACCGCCGCCCGCCCCATGGAGGAAGCCCATGCGTGCACTGGCCACCCGGCCACAACGACTCGCCCTGGCCTGCGCCTTGATCTCGGCCGCCACGCTCGGGACCGTCAGCGCCTCGGCGGCATCGGCCACCTCGGCGTCCGACAGGACCACCGTGACCACCACGGCGACGGGGACCGTCGGCTCGCCCCGGCTCACGCGGCACAACGGGAGCGGTGAACCGCCCAGGGGCGGCCTGCCGTCCGGCGGGGCCGTGCCGGCCATCGGCTACCGGCCGACCTCGGACGCCCCCGGCGACGTGAACACCGCCAACGACGCGTTCGCGGCCTGTATGCGTGACCACGGACAGAAGTACTTCCCGGTCTTCCACGCCTCGAAGGACAAGCGGGGCCGCGTCCGGTTCGACGTGAGGATGAAGGCGGACAAGGCATTCGATCCGGCCTCGAAGAGCTACCGGACCGCGCAGAAGGCGTGCGCGCCGATCCTGAAGAAGGCCGGCATCACCTTCTCGACCGGATCCGGGCTGCCCCCGACGACCGTGCCCGGCAAGCCCGGCAAGGGGTCCGCGGGCGGCTTCGGCGAGCTGCCCGGCTTCCACACGGAGAAGGGCGAGCCGGGCGCAGCCGACGGGCCGTCGCTCTCCGGCGTGACCGAGAACGCCTGAGCCGGCACCCAGGGGGAAAGGCGTGGCCCCGGACGGGATCGACTCCCGTCCGGGGCCACGTTCACGCGGGGTGGGCCGTCAGCCGTCCAGCGACGTCATCACGTGCTTGATGCGCGTGTAGTCCTCGAAGCCGTAGCCCGAGAGGTCCTTGCCGTAGCCGGACTTCTTGAAGCCGCCGTGCGGCATCTCGGCGACCAGCGGGATGTGGGTGTTGATCCACACACAGCCGAAGTCGAGGGACTTGGACAGGCGCATCGCGCGGCCGTGGTCCTTCGTCCAGACCGAGGAGGCCAGCGCGTAGTCGACGCCGTTGGCCCACTCGACCGCCTGGGCCTCGTCCGAGAAGGACTGGACGGTGATGACGGGGCCGAAGACCTCGTTCTGGATGATCTCGTCGTCCTGCTTGAGGCCGGAGACGACCGTCGCGGCGTAGAAGTAGCCCTTGTCGCCGACCTGCTTGCCGCCCGCCTCGACCTTGGCGTGCGCGGGCAGCCGCTCGATGAACCCGGCGACCTGCTTGAGCTGGTTGGGGTTGTTCAGCGGGCCGTAGAGCACGTCCTCGTCGTCCGGCTGACCGGTCTTCGTCTCGGCGGCGGCCTTGGCGAGCGCGGCGACGAACTCGTCGTGGATGGAGTCGTGGACGAGGACGCGGGTGGCGGCCGTACAGTCCTGGCCGGCGTTGAAGAAGCCCGCGACCGAGATGTCCTCGACGGCCTTGGGGATGTCGGTGTCCTCGAAGACGACGACCGGGGCCTTGCCGCCCAGTTCCAGGTGGACGCGCTTGACGTCCTTGGACGCCGACTCGGCGACCGAGATGCCCGCGCGGACGGAGCCGGTGATCGACGCCATCGCCGGGGTCGGGTGCTCGACCATCGCGCGGCCGGTGTCGCGGTCGCCGCAGATGACGTTGAAGACGCCCTTGGGCAGGATGCCGCCGAGGATGTCGGCGATCAGGACGGTGGAGGCCGGGGTGGTGTCCGACGGCTTCAGGACGACCGTGTTGCCCGCCGCGAGGGCCGGGGCGAACTTCCACACCGCCATCATCATCGGGTAGTTCCACGGCGCGACCTGGGCACAGACGCCCACCGGCTCACGGCGGACGATCGAGGTCATGCCCTCCATGTACTCGCCGGCCGAGCGGCCTTCGAGCATGCGGGCGGCACCCGCGAAGAAGCGGATCTGGTCGATCATCGGGGGGATTTCCTCGGACCGGGTCAGACCGATCGGCTTGCCGGTGTTCTCCACCTCGGCCGCGATCAGTTCCTCGGCCCGCTCCTCGAACGCGTCCGCGATCTTCAGGAGTGCCTTCTGGCGCTCGGAGGGGGTCTTGTCCCGCCACTCCGGGAAGGCCGCGGCGGCGGCCGCCATCGCGGCGTCCACGTCCGCCTGACCGGAGAGCGGCGCGGTCGCGTACGCCTCGCCGGTCGCGGGGTTGACCACCTCCGTGGTCCGTCCATCGGCGGCATCGCGGAATTCTCCGTCGATGTAATTGCGCAGACGACGCAGCTCGGTGCTCACTGCCCGGCCCTCCTGTCGGATGTCCAACGACCCAGGTGTCCAGTACCTGAGATGCCTGGACCCCACCCTAATCCGTGACTCCGCGTTTTCAACACCCCCGAACGGCCCAGAGCTGCGAAATCCGCAAGACACGTACCCGTAAACAACGAATTTCATCGCCCGAACCTTGCGGAACTGTCGATACGTCGTGCACAGTGGGGTCGTGGCCAGTCGAAGCGTGGAACCCAGGGACTCCCGCGAGTCCAGGAACGGCGGTCCCCAGTTGGACACCGTCTCCCTCGCCATCATCGAGCAGCTCCAACAGGACGGACGCCGCCCGTACGCCGCGATCGGCAAGGCCGTGGGCCTCTCCGAAGCCGCCGTGCGCCAGCGGGTCCAGAAGCTGCTCGACCAGGGCGTCATGCAGATCGTCGCCGTCACGGACCCGCTCACCGTGGGATTCCGTCGGCAGGCGATGGTCGGCATCACGGTCGAGGGTGACCTCGAACCGGTGGCGGACGCGCTGGCTGCCATGTCGGAAGTCGAGTACGTGGTGATGGCCGCGGGCTCGTTCGACATCCTCGTGGAGATCGTCTGCGAGGACGACGACCACCTGCTGGACGTCATCAACAAACGCATCCGGGCCCTGCCCGGGGTGCGCTCCACCGAGAGCTTCGTTTATCTGAAGCTCAAGAAGCAGACCTACATGTGGGGAACCCGATAGCCGTGAGCACCAAGGACCTCAGCAAGACCGCGTACGACCACTTGTGGATGCACTTCACCCGCATGTCCTCGTACGAGAACGCGCCCGTTCCCACGATCGTCCGTGGTGAGGGCGCCTACATCTACGACGACAAGGGCAAGCGCTACCTCGACGGTCTCGCGGGCCTGTTCGTGGTCCAGGCGGGCCACGGCCGCCGGGACCTGGCCGAGGTCGCCGCCAAGCAGGCGGCCGAGCTGGCCTTCTTCCCCGTGTGGTCCTACGCCCACCCCAAGGCCATCGAGCTGGCCGAGCGCCTCGCGCACCACGCTCCGGGCGACCTGAACAAGGTGTTCTTCACGACGGGCGGCGGCGAGGCCGTCGAGACCGCGTGGAAGCTCGCCAAGCAGTACTTCAAGCTGCAGGGCAAGCCGACCAAGTACAAGGTCATCTCGCGTGCGGTCGCCTACCACGGCACCCCGCAGGGCGCCCTGTCCATCACCGGCCTGCCGGCCCTGAAGGCCCCCTTCGAGCCGCTGGTCCCGGGTGCCCACAAGGTCCCGAACACCAACATCTACCGCGCCCCGCTCTTCGGCGACGACCCCGAGGCCTACGGCCGCTGGGCCGCCGACCAGATCGAGCAGGAGATCCTCTTCGAGGGCCCGGAGACCGTCGCCGCGGTCTTCCTGGAGCCGGTGCAGAACGCCGGCGGCTGCTTCCCGCCGCCGCCCGGCTACTTCCAGCGCGTGCGCGAGATCTGCGACCAGTACGACGTGCTGCTGGTCTCGGACGAGGTCATCTGCGCCTTCGGCCGCCTCGGCACGATGTTCGGCTGCGACAAGTTCGGCTACGTGCCGGACATGATCACCTGCGCCAAGGGGATGACCTCGGGCTACTCCCCGATCGGGGCGTGCATCGTCTCCGACCGCATCGCCGAGCCGTTCTACAAGGGCGACAACACCTTCCTGCACGGCTACACCTTCGGCGGCCACCCGGTCTCCGCGGCCGTGGGCCTCGCCAACCTCGACCTGTTCGAGCGTGAGGGCCTCAACCAGCACGTGCTGGACAACGAGGCGAACTTCCTGAAGACCCTGCAGAAGCTGCACGACCTGCCGATCGTCGGCGACGTCCGCGGCAACGGCTTCTTCTACGGCATCGAGCTCGTGAAGGACAAGGCCACCAAGGAGACCTTCACGGACGAGGAGTCGGAGCGCGTGCTCTACGGCTTCGTCTCCAAGAAGCTCTTCGAGTACGGCCTCTACTGCCGCGCCGACGACCGCGGTGACCCGGTCATCCAGCTCTCGCCGCCGCTGATCTCCGACCAGTCGACCTTCGACGAGATCGAGGGGATCGTCCGCCAGGTGCTGACGGAGGCATGGACCAAGCTCTGATCGCACCCCGCTGATCCCCGGCCGCGAGCCCGGCCCCGCCGCTTCCCCACGGTGGGCCCGGGTCTCCCGTGCGACTGACCAACACCGGCCCCGGTGGCGCCCGTTCGAGTGAGAATGGGCGGCCCGGGGCCGCGTGCTGTCCGGCCTCCCGGCCCCGACTCCTTAGCGTGCCCTGTGACCGATCGGCCCTGCCTTCGTTCCCCCGTCCGGGGGACCGAGCGACCTCGAAGAGATCGCCGGGCACGGCACATCAGCTCGGAACGAGGTGTACGTGATGGTGGCCCCGCCTGACAACGACGTGCTCTGGGCGCGCGCCCTGCACGTCAAGCACAACGGCTCGCCCGCGCTCAGCGGTGTCTCCCTCGGCATCCGTGAGGGCGAGATCCTCGCCGTCTGCGGCCCGCGCGGCAGCGGCAAGACGACCCTCCTGCGGTGCCTTTCCGGCCAGCTCCTGCCCCAGCAGGGCGAGGTCTGGTTCAACAGCTCGCCCGTGCACACCATGGGCCCGCTCACCCGCGAGCGGCTGCGCCGCGACCGGTTCGGCTGGATCGACCCGGTCCCGACGCTGATCCCCGAGCTGAACGCCTGGGAGAACACCGCCCTCCCGCTGATGCTGCGCGGCTGGACCCGCCGGGCCGCCAAGACCGCCGCCCTGGAGTGGCTGGAACGCCTGGACGTCGGCCGCTGCGCCCGCAAGCGCCCGCACGCCCTGCTCCAGGCCGAACGGCAGCGCGTGGCCGTCGCCCGCGCCCTCGCCCCCACCCCCACCGTGCTGTTCGCCGACGAGCCGACGGCCCCGCTGCACCGCGCCGACCAGACCCAGGTGCTCCGCACGCTCACCTCGGCCGCCCGCTCGCACAACATCACCGCCGTCCTCGCCACCCACGACCCGGACACCGCGGCCCTCGCCGACCGCACGGTGTCGCTGCTCGACGGACGACGCGTGAACACCGTCCACCTGCCCCCCGTCACCGAGACGGAAGGCCGGGCCGCGTGCTCGCTCTCCGTCTAGCCCGCGGGGGCCACCCCCTCGTCCAGCTCCGCCGGCTCCTGGTCGCCGCCGCCTCCGCGGGCACCGGGTTCCTGCTGCTGTGCACGCTGGGTTACGCGATGAGCCATCCGGACGCCTCGGCCGCCGGCGCGCTGCGCCTGGCCTGGTGCGTCGTGCCCCTCGCCGCCACGGTCTACTTCGCCGTCGCGGTCGCCCGCACCGACCCCGCCACCCGGCCCCGGCCCGGCCTGTCCGCCGTCGGCCTCGGTCCCGGCCGGCTGATGGCGATCTCCGCCGCCACCACCGCCCTGTCCACGCTCCTCGGCTCGCTGCTCGCCCTGCTCCTCTTCCTCCATCTGCGCGGCGACCTCACCGCTGTCCCCTTCGGCGGCGCCGCGGCGGACTTCCTCGCCTCCGGCCAGTCGCTGCCCCTGCCCGCGGCGCTCACGCTGCTCGCCCTGGTGCCGGTCGCGGCCTCGGGCACGGCAGCCCTTTCCCTGCGTCCCCGGGGCGGCCGTCCGGTGCGCGCCGCGTGGTCGTACAGCCGCACCTGGATGTCGGCGCGGCAGAACGCCGTCGCGAGCGCTCCACGGACCGCTGTGCGCGGCACCGGACGGCCGGCGGGCGGCGCTCCCGCCACGCCCGCGCCGTTCACCGCGCCCGGCGAGCCCACGGGCTTCGCGACAGCCGGCCCGGCCGAGGGCCTCACCGTGACCGGCACGAGCGACGGTCTCACCGTGACCGGCACGGGCGACGGGTTCCGGGACGCCTCGGCGGCCGTCGGGGGCGCCGCCCTCCCGGCACCCGACCCGCCGGCCGCTTCCGCGAAGGGCTCCGGCGGCCCCGACTTCCACTGGACCGCCGAGGCGTACGCCTCCGGGGAGACCGGACCGACAGCGGCGGAGGACCGCCGGGCCGCCACCCACGGGACGCCGGCCTCGTACCAGTTCATGGACATGCCGTACGTGGACGCGGACGCGCTGTACGGGGACACCCGTCCGGCGCCCGAGGACGCCGCCGTGCCCGGGGCGCGCCCGGACCCGCGCCGGGTCGCCGAGGCCGGCTCCGGCGGGCTGCCGCCCGCGCCGGGCTACCCGATCGGGCTCCCCTGGGGCGCGGCCTCCCTCCCCCCGGTCCC
>NZ_JBSFZS010000031.1:0-70508 GCF_053600395.1 Streptomyces sp. NPDC005070
TTCGTCAGGGCCGCCCGCGCCACCGGCCCCGCCCAGGGGTGGTCGCCGCGTGGCACCGTCCTGATCACCGGTGGTACGGGTGCGCTGGGCGGGCATGTCGCCCGCTGGCTCGCCGGTGCCGGTGCCGAACACCTGGTGCTCACCAGCCGCCGCGGCCCCGCGGCGCCCGGCGCCGCGGAACTGGTCGCGGAGCTGGCGGAGCTCGGCGCGGCCACGACCGTCGTGGCCTGTGACGCGGCCGACCGTGAGGCCCTGCGGGCGCTGCTGGCCGAACACCCCGTCAACGCCGTCGTCCACGCCGCGGGCGTCGGCGACCACGTCATGATCGAGGACTCCGACCCGGCCGGGTTAGCCGGCACGGTGGCGGCCAAGGCCGCAGGTGCCACGCACCTGGACGAACTGCTGGCCGGTCAGGAGCTCGACGCGTTCGTCATGTTCTCCTCGGGCGCCGGCATCTGGGGCGGCGCCGGTCAGGGCGCCTACGCGGCGGCCAACGCCTACCTGGACGCCCTCGCCGAGCACCGGCGGGCACACGGGCGCACCGCGCTCGCCGTGTCCTGGGGCGGCTGGGCCGAGGGCGGCATGGCCGGCATCGACGACGGAGAGGAAATGCTGCGCCGCCGTGGCCTGCCGCCCATGCGGCCCGCCCTCGCGGTCTCCGCGCTCCAGCAGGCGCTGGCCGACGGCGAGACCGCCCGCACCGTCGCGGACTTCGAATGGGAACGGTTCATCGGCCCGTTCACCGTCGTCCGCCCCAGCGCCCTGTTCTCCGATGTGCCCGAGGCGCGCCGCGCCCTGGAGGCGCCGGCCCCCGGCGGCGCCGAAGCCGGCAACGCGCTCGCCGCGAAGCTGACCGGGCTGTCGGCGGGCGAGCAGGACCGCACGCTGGTGGACCTCGTCCGCACGCACGCGGCCGCCGTGCTCGGCCACGACGGCGCCGCGGCGGTGGAGCCCGGCCGGGCGTTCAGCGACCTCGGCTTCGACTCGCTCACCGCCGTCGAACTGCGCAACAAGCTCATGGCCGCCACCGGCCTGAAACTGCCCACCACGCTGGTCTTCGACCACCCCGACACCACGGCCCTGGCCCGGTTCCTGCACGCCGAACTGCTCGGTTCGCAGGTCGCCGTGCCGCAGGAGCGGCGCACGGCCGCCGTCGGCGACGAACCCATCGCGATCGTGGCCATGAGCTGCCGCCTTCCCGGCGGCGTCGGCTCGCCCGAGGACCTGTGGCAGCTCGTGACGTCCGGCGGCGACGCGATCTCCGGCTTCCCCGAGGACCGTGGCTGGGACGTCGAGGACCTCTACGACCCCGACCCGGGCACCCCGGGCAAGACGTACGCGCGCGACGGCGGGTTCCTCTACGACGCGGGCCACTTCGACGCCGCGCTGTTCGGGATCTCGCCGCGCGAGGCGCTCGCGATGGACCCCCAGCAGCGACTGCTGCTGGAGGCCTCGTGGGAGGCGTTCGAGCGGGCCGGCATCGACCCGGCCTCCCTGAAGGGCAGCCGCACCGGCGTGTTCGTCGGCATGTCCTACCAGGGCTACGGCGCGGGCCTTCAGCAGGTCCCGGAAGGCGTCGAAGGCCACCTGCTCACCGGCAGCGCCGCGAGCGTCGTCTCCGGGCGCGTGGCCTACTCGTTCGGACTGGAGGGCCCGGCGGTCACCGTCGACACGGCGTGCTCGTCGTCGCTGGTCGCCCTGCACCTGGCCATCCAGTCGCTGCGGGGCGGCGAGAGCACGATGGCCGTCGCGGGCGGGGTGAACGTCATGGCCGTACCGGCCGCGTTCGTGGAGTTCAGCCGCCAGCGCGGTCTGTCGCCCGACGGCCGTTGCAGGGCGTTCGGTGCGGGTGCCGACGGCACCGGCTGGGCGGAGGGCGTGGGCGTGGTGCTCGTGGAGCGTCTCTCCGACGCCGTGCGCAACGGCCACGAGGTCCTGGCGGTGGTACGGGGCAGCGCCGTGAACCAGGACGGGGCGTCCAACGGGCTGACCGCGCCGAACGGCCCCGCGCAGCAGCGGGTGATCCGGCAGGCCCTGGCCTCCGCCGGGCTCACCGAGGCCGACGTCGACGCGGTGGAGGCGCACGGTACGGGGACGCGGCTGGGTGACCCGATCGAGGCGCAGGCGCTGCTCGCCACGTACGGCCAGGGGCGGGACGGCGAACGGCCCTTGTGGCTGGGCTCGTTGAAGTCCAACATCGGTCACGCCCAGGCGGCGTCCGGCGTGGCCGGTGTGATCAAGATGGTCATGGCGATGCGCCACGGCATGCTGCCGCGGACCCTGCACGCTGATGAGCCGACGCCGCACGTGGACTGGTCGGCCGGTGATGTCCGGCTGCTGACCGAGGCCGTGGACTGGCCTGAGTCGGACCGTCCGCGCCGGGCCGCGATCTCGTCCTTCGGCGTCAGCGGCACCAACGCCCACACCATCATCGAGCAGGCCCCGCCGGCCGAACCGGTCGCCGTCGTACCGGTCGAGGTCTCCTCGGCGACCGTACCGTGGGTCCTGTCCGGCAAGTCCGAGGCCGCGCTGCGCGCCCAGGCCGAGAGCCTGCTGTCCCTCACCGCCGACGGCGCCGAACCGTCCCTCACCGACGTCGGCTTCTCCCTGGCCACCACCCGGACCGCCCTGGAGCACCGCGCCGCCGTGGTCGGTGCCGACCGCGGCCGGATTGCCGAGGGCCTACGGGCCCTGGCCGCGGGGGCGCCCGCTCCCGGCGTCGCCCTCGGCCGCGCCGACGCCGGCCAGGTCGGGTTCCTGTTCTCCGGGCAGGGCTCGCAGCGTATCGGCATGGGGCGGGAACTGTACGAGGCGTTCCCGGTCTTCGCGGAGGCGTACGACGAGGTGTGCGCCCACCTCGACCGGCACCTCGACCGGCCGCTGCGGGACGTGGCCTTCGGCGAGAACGGTCACGAGGACGGCGAGGAGCTGAACCGCACCGTCTTCACCCAGCCCGCGCTGTTCGCGCACGAGGTCGCCGTGCACCGACTGCTCGAATCGTGGGGTGTGCGGCCGGACTTCCTGGCCGGGCACTCCGTGGGCGAGATCGCGGCCGCGCACGTGGCCGGTGCCCTGTCGCTGGAGGACGCGGCCGCACTGGTGACGGCTCGTGCCGCGTTGATGCAGGCCCTGCCCGCCGGCGGGGCGATGATCGCCGTCCAGGCCACCGAGGACGAGGTGCTGCCGCATCTCACCGACGACGTCGGCATCGCGGCGATCAACGGCCCGCGGTCCGTCGTGGTCGCCGGAGCAGAGGACGCCGTAGCCGCCGTCGCGGACCACTTCGCCCGGGACGGCCGCAAGACCTCACGGCTCACCGTGAGCCACGCGTTCCACTCGCCGCTGATGGACCCCGTGCTGGCTGACTTCGCCCGCGTCGTCGGCGAATTGCGTTTCGAGACACCCCGGACACCGGTCGTCTCGAACCTCACCGGTGAGCTCGTCGACGCGTACACGCCCGACTACTGGGTCCGGCACGTCCGCGAGGCCGTGCGCTTCGCCGACGGCATCCGGACCCTGGCCGAGCTGGGTGTGACCACGTTCGTGGAGACCGGCCCCGGTGCGGTGCTGAGCGCCATGGCCCAGGGCTGCCTGGACGGCGCGGTCACCGTTCCCTCCGCACGGTCCGGCAGCCCCGAGCCCGAGGCGATCACCGGCGCCCTCGCGCAACTCCATGTGCACGGCGTCCCCGTCGACTGGCAGGCGTTCTTCGCCGGCCGCGGTGCCCGGCGCGCCGACCTGCCCACCTACGCCTTCCAGCACCAGCGGTACTGGCTGGAGACCACCGCGCCCCCGGCCGCCGCCGTCGCGGGGACCGACGTCGTGGAGGCCGGGTTCTGGGCGACGGTGGAGCGCGAGGACAGCCAGTCTCTCGCCGCCACCCTCGACCTGCCCGCCGAGCAACTGGACGCGGTGCTGCCCCGGCTGTCCGCGTGGCACCGACAGCAGCGTCAGGAGTCCGCGGTGGAAGGCTGGTCCTACCGCACGGGCTGGAAACCGCTCAGCGGCCTCCGGGCGCACGAACTGCCGGGCGACTGGCTGTTCCTGGTCACCGAGGACACCGAGGCTGTCGAGTGGACCGACGCCGTCGCCGACGGGCTCGCCGCCCGCGGGGCCCGGCTGCTCCGGGTGGCGGTCGACCCGGCCGCCGACCGCGGCGCACTGCTGCGGCAGCTCGGCGACGCGGTCCGGGAGACCTCGGTCGACGGAGTGATCTCCCTGCTCGGCACCGACGAGCGGCCCCACACCGGACACACGGCTCTCTCCGTCGGCACCGCGCTGTCCCTCGCGCTCGTCCAGGCCCTGGGCGACGCGGGCATCGACGCCCCGCTGTGGGCGCTGACGAGGTCCGCCATGTCCACCGGTCGCGCGGACACGGTGCCGAGCGCCACGCAGAACGCCGTCTGGGGTCTGGGCCGGGTGGCGGCGCTGGAGCACGCGCGGCGCTGGGGTGGTCTGATCGACCTCCCGGACACGGTCGACGACCGGGTCGCCGACCGCCTCGCAGCGGTGCTCGGCCGGTCGGCAGAGGAACAGTCGGCGGGGGACCAGTCGGCCGAGGACCAGATCGCGATCCGCGCCCGCGGCGTGTTCGGCCGCCGGCTGTCCCACACCGCAGCCCGCGGGAACACCCGGGCCGGGCAGCGGTGGTCGCCGCGCGGCACGGTGCTGATCACCGGTGGTACGGGTGCGCTGGGCGGCCACGTCGCCCGCTGGCTCGCCGGCGCCGGTGCCGAACACCTGGTGCTCGCCGGCCGCCGCGGCCTCGACGCGCCGGGCGCGGCCGGTCTCCTCGCGGAGCTGGAGGCGACCGGTGTCCGTGTCACCGTCGCCGCGTGCGACGTCGCCGACCGTGAGGCGCTCGCCGTGCTGCTCGCCGAGCACCCGGTGGACGCCGTCGTCCACACGGCGGGCGTGGACCGCCTGGAGCCACTGGAGGCCATGACACCGGGCTCCTTCGCCGACGTGCTGTCCGCCAAGACAGCCGGCGCCCTGCACCTCGACGCGCTCCTCGCCGACCGGGAACTCGACGCCTTCGTCCTCTTCTCGTCCATCGCCGGCGTGTGGGGCAGCGGCCACCAAGCCGCCTACGCGGCGGCCAACGCCCTGCTCGACGGACTCGCCGAACGCCGCCGGGCCCAAGGCCTGCCGGCGACCTCCGTGGCCTGGGGCCCGTGGGCCGGCGGCGGCATGGCCGAGGCCGACGGCGCGGACGAACGACTGCGCCGCCGCGGCCTGATTCCGATGCCCGCCACGCTCGCCGTGGCAGGCCTCCGGCAGGCGCTGGACTCCGGCGAGGCGACCGCCACAGTGGCCGACGTCGACTGGGAGCGGTTCCTGCCCCCGTTCACCATGGCCCGCCCGAGTGCCCTGCTCGGCGACCTCCCGGAGGCCGAGCGGATCCTCACCGCGGGCAGCACCGCCGGCGAGCCCGGCCCGGCCGCCGCCTCCCCCCTGGCCGACCGCCTCACCGGGCTGCCCGAGACCGAGCAGCACGCGCTGCTGGTCGACCTCGTCCGCGCACACGCGGCGGCCGTCCTCGGGCACAACAACGCCGGCGAGGTCGAGGCCGACCGGGCCTTCAAGGACCTCGGCTTCGACTCCCTGACCGCCGTCGAACTGCGCAACAAGATCAATGCCGAGAGCGGGCTCGCACTGCCGCCCACGCTGGTCTTCGACCACCCCAACGCCCGGGCACTCGCCCGGCAGTTGCGCACCGAGCTCACCGGCCTCACCATCGCGGCCGCACCAGAACCGGCCGCCGCGGCCGCCGAGGACGACGATCCCATCGCGATCGTCGGTATGGCGTGCCGGTATCCGGGCGGGGTCCGTTCGCCCGAGGACCTGTGGCAGTTGGTGGTCTCCGGTGGTGACGCCGTCGGCGAGTTCCCGGCGGACCGGGGCTGGGACGTGGAGGGCATCTACGACCCGGACCCGGACGTGTCCGGCAAGACGTACACGCGCCGCGGTGGATTCCTGTACGAGGCTGGGGAGTTCGATCCGGGGTTCTTCGGGATCAGCCCGCGTGAGGCCGTGGCGATGGATCCGCAGCAGCGGCTGTTGCTGGAGACCACGTGGGAGACGTTCGAGCGGGCGGGCATCGACGCGGAGTCGGTGCGCGGCAGCCGTACCGGGGTCTTCGTCGGCTCCGGCTACCAGGACTACGCCGCCCAGGCCTTCAACGCGATCGACGATTCCGAGGGCTTCTTCGGCACGGGCAACTCGGCGAGCATCATGTCCGGCCGTATCGCCTACACCCTCGGCCTGGAGGGTCCGGCGGTCACCGTCGACACGGCGTGCTCATCGTCGCTCGTGGCGCTGCACTGGGCGGTCCAGGCGCTGCGCAACGGCGAGTGCTCCATGGCGCTGGCCGGCGGCGTGATGGTCATGTCCACCCCGCGTGCCTTTGTGGAGTTCAGTCGGCAGCGCGGGTTGTCGCCCGACGGACGGTGCAAGGCGTTCGGTGCCGGTGCCGACGGCACGGGCTGGGGCGAGGGCGTCGGCATGCTGCTGGTGGAGCGGCTGACCGACGCGGAGCGCAACGGCCACGAGGTCCTGGCGGTGGTACGGGGCAGCGCCGTGAACCAGGACGGCGCGTCCAACGGTCTGACCGCGCCCAACGGCCCCGCGCAGCAGCGGGTGATCCGGCAGGCACTCACCTCCGCGGGCCTCATCACCGCTGACGTGGACGCGGTGGAGGCGCACGGTACGGGCACGACGCTGGGTGACCCGATCGAGGCGCAGGCGCTCCTTGCGACCTATGGGCAGGAGCGTGAACGGCCGCTCCTGCTGGGCTCGTTGAAGTCCAACATCGGTCACACGCAGGCCGCGGCGGGTGTCGCCGGTGTGATCAAGATGGTCATGGCGATGCGGCACGGAGTGCTCCCGCGGACCCTGCACGTCGACGAACCCACGCCGCATGTGGACTGGTCGGCCGGTGATGTCCGGCTGCTGACCGAGGCCGTCGACTGGCCGGAGACGGACCGCCCGCGCCGGGCCGCGATCTCGTCCTTCGGCGTCAGCGGCACCAACGCCCACACCATCATCGAACAGGCCCCCGCCACGGCGGAGTTGCCTCCCACCCCCGACTCCGGCGCACTCCTGCCGTGGCTGCTCTCCGCCAAGACCCGCGATGCTCTGCGCGACCAGGCACGACGGCTGCTGGACTTCGTGGAGGACGGCACGTCACCGGCCGATGTCGGCTTCTCGCTGGCCACCACCCGGAGCACTCTGCGCCACAGGGCGGCCGTCATCGGTGAGAGCTGTGACGACTTCCGCCGCGGACTGGAACGACTGGCAGCCGGAACGCCGTCGCCCGGAGTCGTCCGGGGGCGGCCGGGAGGCAAGGTCGGCTTTCTGTTCTCGGGTCAGGGTTCGCAACGCCTGGGCATGGGGCGTGAGTTGTACGAGGCTTTCCCTGTCTTCGCCGATGCGTACGACGCGGTGTGCGCGCGTCTGGATGTGCCGGTCGATGTCGAGGCCGAGGCTTTGCATCAGACGGGGTGCGCTCAGCCCGCGCTTTTCGCGGTGGAGGTGGCGCTGTTCCGGCTCCTCGAATCGTGGGGTGTGCGGCCGGATTATGTGGCTGGTCATTCGGTGGGTGAGATCGCGGCGGCGCATGTGGCCGGGGTGCTGTCGTTGGACGATGCCGTGAGGTTGGTGTCGGCGCGGGCCGCGTTGATGCAGGCGCTGCCTGCCGGTGGTGCGATGGTTGCGGTGCAGGCGGCCGAGGACGAGGTGCTGCCGCATTTGAGCGACGGCGTTGGTATCGCGGCGGTCAACGGGCCGGAGTCCGTCGTGGTCTCCGGTGCCGAGTACGGCGTGCTGGAGATCGCCGAGTTTTTCGCCCGACAGGGCCGCAAAACCTCCCGGTTGAAGGTCAGTCACGCGTTCCACTCGCCGTTGATGGACCCGATGCTGGAGGAGTTCGCCGAGGTCGTCAGCGGTCTGACGTTCAGTGAGCCGCGGATCCCTGTGGTCTCGAACCTCACCGGGCGTCTGGCCGAGTCGTACACGCCCGAGTACTGGGTTCGGCACGTGCGCGAGGCGGTGCGTTTCGCTGACGGCATCGAGACCCTCGGCGACCTGGGCGTGACCACGTTCGTGGAGATCGGTCCGGGCGGTGTCCTGAGCGGCATGGCACAGGCCTGTGCGGACGAGATCGTCACGATCCCCGTACTCCGAGCGGACCGCCCCGAGCGGCAGGCCGTCGTCACCGCGCTCGCCGAACTGCACGTGCACGGCGTGTCCGTGGACTGGAGCTCGTTCTTCGCCGGTGCGCGGAAGACCGACCTGCCCACCTACGCCTTCCAGCACGAGCGGTACTGGGTCGACGCCCCGGAAACCACTGCCGCCGCCGCGATGGACCCGGTGGACGCGGAGTTCTGGGAGAGCGTCGAGCGCGAGGACCTGCAGTCCCTCGCCGAGACGCTCGACATCGGGGCAGGGGAGGCGTTCGGCGATGTGTTGCCGAGGCTGTCGTCGTGGCGGCGGCAGCGCAAGGAGCAGTCCATCGTGGACGGCTGGCGCTACGGCGTCACCTGGAAAGCGATACCCGACCCCCCCACGGAGGATTCTGCCCGAAACGGCATATGGCTGGTTCCGGTCAGCGCCGCGCAACTCGGCGACGACTGGGTCGCCGCCTGCCTCCGTGCGCTGGCCGAGCGGGGCCTGGCCCCGCTGCCGGTCCCGGTCGAGCCGGCCGGCGGCCGTGAGGACCTGACCGCGCAGCTCACCCGCGCGGCCGGTGACGAGACGGTGGCGGGCGTCCTGTCACTGCTCGCCGTCGACGGCGAGACCGCCCCGCAGGCCGCGGCGTTGCCCGTCGGCGTCACGCTGTCCGTCCTGCTCGTCCAGGCCCTGGGCGACACGGGCATCGGCGCCCCGCTGTGGTGCGCGACCCGGAACGCGGTGGGCGTGAGCCCCGCCGACGAGGTGGCGGACCCGTACCAGTCCCAGGTCTGGGGTCTGGGCCGGGTGGCGGCGCTGGAGCACGCGCGGCGCTGGGGCGGTCTGATCGACCTCCCGGACACGGTCGACGACCGGGTCGCCGACCGCCTCGCCGCGGTGCTCGGCCAGTCGGCCGAGGACCAGGTCGCGATCCGCGACCGCGGGGTGTTCGCGCGGCGCCTGTCGCGTCTGCCCGCAGCCCGGAGCGACCGTTCGTGGTCGCCGCGCGGCACGGTGCTGGTCACCGGTGGTACGGGTGCGCTGGGCGGGCACGTCGCCCGCTGGCTCGCCGGTGCAGGTGCCGAACACCTGGTGCTCGCCGGCCGCCGCGGCCTCGACGCCCCCGGCGCCGCCGGCCTCAAGGCCGAGCTGGAGGAGGCGGGAGCGCGCGTGACCGTCGCCGCCTGCGACGTCGCCGACCGCGAGGCGCTGGCCGTGCTGCTCGCCGAGCACCCGGTGGACGCCGTCGTCCACACGGCCGGCGCCGCCGAGCCGGGCATGCTCGCCGAGACGAACCTGGGCGACTTCGCGGCGACGGTCGCCGCGAAGGCTCTCGGGGCCGTGCACCTCCACGAACTGCTCGGCGATCAGGTACTGGACGCCTTCGTCCTCTTCTCCTCCATCTCCGGTGTGTGGGGAGGCGGCGGGCAGGCCGCGTACTCGGCCGCGAACGCCTTCCTCGACGGCCTGGCGCAGCACCGGCGGGCCAGGGGCCTCGCCGCGACCGCGATCGCCTGGGGTCCGTGGGGCGAGGGCGGCATGGTCGCCGACGCCGGGGACGAGGAGCGGCTGCGGCAGCGCGGTCTGACCGTGCTGCGGCCGGACCGGGCGATCTCCGCGCTGCACGGTGCGCTGAGCGGCGGAGACGGCATGGTCACGGTGGCCGACGTGGACTGGGAGCGGTTCGTCGTCCCGTTCACCGTCAGCAGGCCGAGCGCGCTGCTGAGCGACCTGCCCGAGGTCAGGGACGCCCTCGCGGAGGAGCATGCCGAGCAGGCCGCCGAGCCGTCCGCGCTCACCGCGAAGCTGTCCACGCTGTCCGAAGGCGAACAGCAACGCCTGCTCGTGGACACGGTGTGCGCGCACGCGGCGGCCGTACTCGGCCACAGCGGCTCCGCGGCGGTGGAACCGGACCTGGCGTTCCGGGACCTCGGCTTCGACTCCCTGACCGCGGTGGAGCTGCGCAACCTGCTCACTGCCGACACCGGCCTGACCCTGCCCGCGACGCTGGTCTTCGACCACCCGACGCCCGAGGCGATCGCCCGCCACCTGCGGAGCGAACTCGGCGGCAAGACGGGCCCCGAGAAGGTGTCGGTCTTCAGCGAGCTCGACCGGTTGGAGTCGGTGATCTCGACGGCCGCCTCGGCCGAGGACACGGTCCGGTCGGGGGTGCGGAGGCGACTGCAGGAACTGCTGTCCCTGGTGAATTCCGCCGGAGAGCAAGGCGCGGAATCAGCCGATGCGCAGCGACAGCTCCAGGACGCGACGATCGACGACATCTTCGATCTGATCGATCAAGATCTAGAAAATTCCTAGTTCTTGCCGCCCTACCTTTAACGACAGCCGAGGACGGATGAGGCGGATGAGCAGCAACGAAGACAGGCTTCTCGATTATCTCAAGCGCGTCACCGGAGACCTTCGTCAGGTCCGGGAGCGTCTTCGCGAGGTCGAGGAGAAGGACGCGGAACCCATCGCCATCGTCGGTATGGCGTGCCGGTATCCGGGCGGGGTGCGTTCGCCGGAGGACCTGTGGCAGTTGGTGGTCTCCGGTGGTGACGCGGTCGGCGAGTTCCCGGCGGATCGGGGCTGGGACGTGGAGGGCATCTACGACCCGGACCCGGAGGCGACGGGGAAGACGTACGCGCGCCGCGGTGGATTCCTGTACGGGGCGGGGGAGTTCGATCCGGGGTTCTTCGGGATCAGCCCGCGTGAGGCCGTGGCGATGGATCCGCAGCAGCGGCTGTTGCTGGAGACCACGTGGGAGACGTTCGAGCGGGCGGGCATCGACGCGGAGTCGGTGCGCGGCAGCCGTACCGGAGTCTTCGTCGGCTCCGGCTACCAGGACTATGTCAACCTTCTGGTCGGGGTGGGCGGCGAGTCCGACGGCCATCTGGGGACCGGCAACTCGGCCAGCGTGATGTCCGGCCGCATCGCCTACACCTTCGGCCTGGAGGGTCCGGCGGTCACGGTAGACACGGCGTGTTCGTCGTCGCTGGTGGCGCTGCACTGGGCGGTCCAGGCGCTGCGCGGCGGCGAGTGCTCCATGGCGCTGGCCGGCGGTGTGCAGGTGATGACCACCCCCACCGCGTTCGTGGAGTTCAGCCGGCAGCGCGGGCTGGCCCCCGACGGACGGTGCAAGGCGTTCGGTGCCGGGGCCGACGGCACCGGCTGGGCGGAGGGCGTCGGCATGCTCCTGGTGGAGCGGCTGTCCGACGCCGTGCGCAACGAGCACCGGGTGCTGGCGGTGGTGCGGGGCAGTGCCGTGAACCAGGACGGTGCGTCCAACGGCCTGACGGCGCCGAACGGTCCGGCGCAGCAGCGGGTGATCCGCCAGGCCCTGGTGTCGGCCGGCCTGTCTCCCGCTCAGATCGACGCGGTGGAGGCGCACGGTACGGGGACGCGGCTGGGTGACCCGATCGAGGCGCAGGCGCTGCTCGCCACGTACGGCCGGGAGCGGCCGGAGGGTCGGCCGCTGTGGCTGGGTTCGCTGAAGTCCAACATCGGTCACGCGCAGGCTGCGGCGGGCGTCGGCGGCATCATCAAGATGGTCATGGCGATGCGCCACGGCATCCTGCCGCGGACCCTGCACGCTGATGAGCCGACGCCGCACGTGGACTGGTCCGCCGGTGACGTCCGGCTGCTGACCGAGGCCGTGGAGTGGCCGGAGACCGATCACCCGCGCCGGGCCGCGATCTCGTCCTTCGGTGTCAGCGGCACCAACGCCCACACCATCATCGAACAGGCCCCGCCGGTCCGGGACGAGGAGCCCGCAGGAGCGCTCGCCGACGGCCCCCTGGCTTGGGTGCTCTCCGCCAGGAGCGATGCGGCGCTGCGGGACCAGGCGGCCCGGCTGCTGCCTTTCGTACGGGGCGAGGTCCGGCCGCGGGACGTCGGGCTGTCGCTGGCCACGACCCGCGCGGCCATGCGCCACCGGGCCGCGGTCGTGGGGGAGAACCGTGAGGAACTGCTTCTCGGGCTGGCGGACCTGGCGGCTGGGACCCCGTCGTCCCATGTGCTGCCGGGGCGCCCGGCCGGCGGCAAGACCGGCTTCCTCTTCTCCGGTCAGGGCTCGCAGCGTCTGGGCATGGGGCGTGAGCTGTACGCGGCGTTCCCCGCCTTCGCCGCGGCCTACGACGAGGTGTGCGCGCACCTGGACGCCCCGGTCGACGTCGATGCCGAGACGCTTCACCGGACCGGGTGCGCCCAGCCCGCCCTCTTCGCGGTCGAGGTGGCCCTGTTCCGGCTCCTTGAATCCTTGGGCGTCCGGCCCGACTTCGTCATGGGCCACTCCGTGGGCGAGATCGCCGCCGCGCACGTGGCCGGTGCGTTGTCCCTCGACGACGCGGCGAAGCTGGTGTCCGCGCGTGCCGCGCTGATGCAGGCCCTGCCCACCGGCGGCGCGATGGTGGCGGTCCAGGCCGGCGAGGAGGAGGTACTGCCGCACCTCACCGGCGGGGTGGGCATCGCCGCGGTCAACGGCCCCTCGTCGGTGGTGGTTTCCGGTGCCGAGGACGCCGTGCTGGAGATTGCCGAGGTGTTCGCCCGGCAGGGCCGCAAGACGTCCCGGTTGAAGGTCAGTCACGCGTTCCACTCGCCGCTGATGGACCCGATGCTGGAAGAGTTCGCGCGGGTCGTTCGTGGCCTGGCCTTCGAGAAGCCCCGACTTCCCGTCGTCTCCAACCTGACGGGCCGGCTCGTCGAGTCGTACAGCCCCGAGTACTGGGTCCGGCACGTCCGTGAGGCCGTCCGCTTCGCCGACGGCGTCGGGACCCTGCACGGCCTGGGGGTGACCACGTTCGTCGAGATCGGCCCCGGCGGAGTCCTCGGCGCCCTGACGCAGGCCTGCGTGGACGAGGCGGTCACCGTGCCCGTGCTGCGCGGTGACCGCTCCGAGCGGCAGGCGCTCGTGACGTCCCTGGCCCACCTGCACACGCACGGCGTGTCCGTGGACTGGAACGCGTTCTTCGCCGGTGCGCGCAGGACCGATCTGCCGACCTACGCCTTCCAGCACGAGCGGTACTGGGTCGACGCCCCGGACAAGGCCGCCTCCGTCGTGGACCCGGTGGACGCGGAGTTCTGGGAGAACGTGGAGCGCGGGGACCTGCCGGCGCTCGCCGAGTCCCTGGGCATCGGGGCGGGGGACGCGTTCGGTGACGTACTGCCGAGGCTGTCGTCCTGGCGGCGGCAGCGCAAGGAGCAGTCCGCCGTCGACGACCGGCGCTACCGCGAGTCGTGGAAGCGCCTGGGCGAGCCCGCTCCGGCCGGCACCGGCGGAACCTGGCTGTTCGCCGTGCCGGAGGAGGAGAACGAGCAGACCGCCGCGGTCCGCACCGCGCTCACCGCCCGCGGCGCCACCATGCAGACGCTGGTCGTCGGCGCGGAGAGCGACCGCGCCGCCCTGGCCGGGGAGCTGGCCGGGATCGGGCCGGTCGACGGCGTGCTGTCCCTGTTCGTCACCGGCGACCCCGTGCTGCCCACCCTGCTGCTCGTCCAGGCCCTGGGCGACGCGGGCGTCGACGCCCCGTTGTGGTGCCTCACCTCGGGAGCGGTGGCCGTGAGCGGCTCCGACGCGTTACGCGACGCCCGGCACGCCCAGGTCTGGGGCCTGGGCCGCACCGTCGCCCTGGAGCTGCCCCGGCGCTGGGGCGGCCTGATCGACCTGCCGGAGTCCGTCGACGACCAGGCCGCCGCACGCCTGGCCGACGTGCTGGGACAGGCGCTGACGGGCCGGTGGGCGGAGGACCAGCTCGCCGTCCGCGCCTCCGGCGTCTTCGCCCGGCGGCTCGCCCACGCACCGGCACGCGCCGCCACCCGTCGCTGGCAGCCCCACGGCACCGTCCTCATCACCGGCGGTACGGGCGCACTGGGCGGCCACGTCGCCCGCTGGCTGGCGCGCGACGGCGCCGAACACCTCGTCCTCGCCGGCCGCCGGGGGGCGAACGCCCCGGGCGCCGCCGCCCTGCGGGACGAGCTGGAAGCCCTCGGCACCCGCGTCACACTCGCCGCCTGCGACATGGCCGACCGCGACGCCGTGGCGGCCCTGCTCGCCGAGCACTCCTTCACCGCCGTCGTACACGCCGCCGGAGTCGCCGACGGCGGCACCGTGGACGCCACCACCCCGGCCGCCTTCGCCGCCGCGCTCGCCGCCAAGACCGGCGGCGCGGCGCACCTGGACGAGCTGCTGGGCGACCAGGAGCTCGACGCCTTCGTCCTCTTTTCCTCCGTCTCCGGCGTCTGGGGCAGCGGCGGCCAGGCCGCCTACGCCGCCGGCAACGCCTTCCTCGACGCTCTCGCCCGGCAGCGCCGTGACCGCGGCCGCACCGCGACCGCCGTCTCCTGGGGCCCCTGGGCCGACGGCGGCATGGTCGAGGACGGCGACGACGAGGAGCGGCTGCGCCGCCGCGGCCTCCGCGCGATGACCCCCGCATCGGCGATCACCGCCCTGCAAAGCGCGCTCGACCGCGACGAGACCCTGCTGACCGTGGCCGACGTGAACTGGCCGCAATTCATCGTGCCGTTCACCCTCGGCCGGCCCAGCCCGCTGCTCGGCGACCTCCCCGAGGTGCGCGCGACGCTCGCGGAGGACGCCCCCCGAGCGGGCCACGGCTCCGGGGCGCTCGCCGAGAGCATGGCCGGGCTGTCGCACGAAGACCGCGCACGCGCCCTCGTGGACCTCGTACGCACGCACGCCGCCGCCGTCCTCGGCCACCGCACAGTGGCCGCCGTCGAGGCCGACCGGCCCTTCCGGGACCTCGGCTTCGACTCCCTGACCGCGGTGGAACTCCGCAACCGCGTCAACGAGGTCACCGGCCTCGCCCTTCCCACGACGCTGGTCTTCGACCACCCCACGGCCGCGGACCTCGCCGCCCGCCTGCTCACCGAACTCACCGGCGGACACGACGTGGCGGCCACGGCCGCGCCGGTAACCGCGGTGCCGGCCGAGCCGATCGCCATCGTCGGGATGGCCTGCCGCTACCCCGGCGGCGTGCGTTCGCCCGAGGACCTGTGGGAGCTGGTCGCCTCCGGCCGCGACGCGATCTCCCGCTTCCCCGGCAACCGCGGCTGGGACGTCGAGGCGCTCTACCACCCGGACCCCGATCACCCAGGTACCACGTACACCACCCAGGGCGGATTCCTGCACGACGCGGACGAGTTCGACCCCGCCGTCTTCGGAATCAGCCCCCGTGAGGCCGTCGCCATGGACCCGCAGCAGCGCCTGTTGCTGGAGACCGCCTGGGAGGCCTTCGAGCGCGCCGGGATCGCCCCCCACACGATGCGCTCAACCGACACGGGTGTCTTCGTCGGCTCCGGCTACCAGGACTACACCGGTCGCCCGCTCAAGGTGCCCGACGGTGTGGAGGGCTACCTTTCCAGTGGCAACGCGGCCAGTGTGATCTCCGGCCGACTCTCCTACACCTTCGGCCTGCGGGGGCCGTCGGTCACCGTCGACACCGCGTGCTCGTCCTCACTGACCGCTCTCCATCTCGCCGTACAGGCGCTGCGGGGCGGCGAGTGCTCCATGGCGCTGGCCGGCGGCGTGATGGTGATGGCCGGACCGTCCGCGTTCACGATGTCGAGCCGGCAGCGCGCGCTGTCCGCCGACGGCCGCTGCAAGGCGTTCTCCTCGTCCGCCGACGGCACCGGCTTCGCCGAGGGCGTGGGCCTGGTCCTGGTCGAGCGGCTGTCCGACGCCCGCCGCAACGGACACGAGGTCCTCGCCGTCGTACGGGGCAGCGCGGTCAACCAGGACGGCGCCTCCAACGGCCTGACCGCGCCCAGCGGCAGGGCCCAGCAACAGGTCATCCGGCAGGCGCTGGCCAATGCCCGGCTCGCCCCGGACGGAGTGGACGTCGTGGAGGCCCACGGCACCGGAACCCGGCTCGGCGACCCGATCGAGGCGCGGGCGCTGCTCGCCACGTACGGCAACGGGCGCAGTGCCGACCGGCCGCTGTGGCTGGGCTCGCTGAAGTCCAACATCGGCCACACGCAGGCGGCCGCGGGCGTCGGCGGCGTCATCAAGATGGTGATGGCCATCCGTAGCGGCATCCTGCCGCGGACGCTGCACGTCGACGAGCCGACCCCGGACGTCGACTGGGCCGACGGGAACGTGCGCCTGCTCACCGAGCAGACCGCCTGGCCCGACCGGGACAGGCCACGGCGTGCGGCCGTCTCCTCGTTCGGGATGAGCGGCACCAACGTGCACACCGTCATCGAGCAGGCACCGACGGCCGATCCCGTCGCCGAGGGGGAGCCGGCCCCGCGGACCGTGCCCGCCACCGACGGTGAGCAGGCCTCCGCGGCGCAGGACGCGACCGCCGCCCGGCCCCTGGACGTGCTCCCGTGGGCGCTGTCCGCGAAGTCCGTCCGGTCCCTGCGCGAGCAGGCCCGCCGGCTCCTGACCCACCTCGACCGCGCCGAAGGGCTCTCGCTGCCCGACGTCGGCCGCGCCCTCGTCACCACGCGGACGCAGCTGGAGCAGCGGGCCGTGGTCGTCGGCCGTGACCGGCACGGGCTGCGGGCCGGACTCGCGGCGCTCGCCGACGGCGAACCCGCGGACACCGTGGTCCAGGGCACCGCCGCGGCCTCCGGCAAGGTCGCCTTCATCTTCCCCGGCCACGGCTCGCAGTGGACCGGGATGGCCCGCGAACTACTGGACACTTCCCCGGTCTTCGCCGAGCAGGCCAAGGCCTGCGCCGAGGCGTTCGCCCCCTACCTCGACTGGCCGCTGCTCGACGTCCTGCGCGCCGAGCCCGACGCACCGGACGTGGCCGAGGTGGAGGTCGCCCAGCCCGCGCTGTTCACCGTCATGGTGTCGCTGGCCGCCCTGTGGCGCTCCCACGGTGTGACGCCCGCCGCCGTCGTCGGCCACTCGCAGGGCGAGGTCGCCGCCGCGTACGTCGCGGGCGCGCTGACCCTGGACGACGCCGCCCGGATCGTGGCCCTGCGCAGCCGCTCGCTGACCAGGCTCATCGGCAAGGGCGCGATGCTCGCGGTCGCCATGCCCGCCGACCGGGTGCGCGCGAGGCTGGAGAAGTACGGGGACCGGCTGTCGGTCGCCGCCGTGAACGGGCCCGCCGCGCTGACCGTCTCCGGAGACCCCGACGCGGTCGACGAACTCCTGGCGGAACTCGAAGCCGAGGGCGTGCGCGTGCGCAAGGTCCGCGGCGCCACCGGCGCCGGGCACTCCGCCCAGGTCGAGAGCCTGCGCCCGGAACTGCTCGACCTGCTGGCCCCGGTCGCGCCGGGCGCGGCGGACATCCCCTTCTACTCCGCGGTGACCGGCACCGTGCTGGACACCACCGCCCTCGACGCCGAGTACTGGTACCGCAACGTCCGGCACACGGTGGAGTTCGAGCGGACCGTACGGACGCTGCTCGCCGACGGGCACGGGGTGTTCGTCGAGTGCAGCCCGCACCCGCTGCTGGCCGACGCGGTGCAGGAGATCGCGGAGGAGGCCGGTGCCGCCGCCGTGACCGGTGCCTCGCTGCGCAGGGGCCAGGGCGGCATGGACCGCTTCCTGCGCTCCGTGTCCGAACTGCACGTGAGCGGCGTGCACGTGGACCTGACGGTCCCCTTCGCCGGGCGTCCGCCACGGCACGTGGACCTGCCGACGTACGCGTTCCAACGGCAGCGGTACTGGCTGGAGAGCGCCGACCCGGTGCCCGAGGGCGCCGATCCGGTCGAGGCCGGGTTCTGGGAGCTGGTGGAGAACTCGGACCTGTCCGGGCTCGCCGAGGAACTCGGGGCGGACGACGCCGCCCTCGTCGGCCCGGCGCTGCCGGTCCTGTCCGCGTGGCGTCGGCGCAGCCGTGAGAAGTCCACGGTGGACGGCTGGCGCTACCGCGTCTCCTTCCGGCGGCTGACCGACCACCCGGCCCCCGGCCTGGACGGCCTGTGGCTCGCCGTCCTGCCCGCCGGGCTGGCGGACGAGCAGTGGGCGCCCTGTGTCGTCGGCGTGCTCGGTGCCCATGGCGCCAAGGTGCGGGTCGTCGAACTCCCCGTCGACTGCGACCGCGACCGGGCCGCGCAGCGGCTCGCCGAGGAACTCGGCGGCGAACAGCCCGCCGGTGTCGTCTCGATGCTCGGCCTCGCCCCCGGCCGCCACCCTGTCCACCCGACGTTGTCCGCGAGCCTCGCCGCGACCGTCACCCTGCTGCAGGCGCTGGGCGACGTGGACGTCCAGGCACCGCTGTGGTGCGCGACCCGCGGAGCCGTGTCCACCGGAGCCACCGACCCGCTGCGCGACGCCGACCAGGCACAGCTCTGGGGCCTGGGTGTCGTCGCCGCACTGGAACTGCCCCGGCGCTGGGGCGGTCTCGTCGACCTGCCCGAGAAGCTGGACGAGCACGCGCTGCGCCGCCTGGCCGGAGTGCTGGCCCGGCACGACGAGGACCAGCTCGCCGTACGGGGCGACGGCGTGTACGGCCGGCGCATGGTCCGGGCGCGGCCCGCCGACGCGGAGCCCGCGACACCGTGGCGGCCTCGCGGCACCGTCCTGGTCACCGGCGGAACCGGCGGCGTGGGCCGGCATCTGGCGCGTTGGCTGGCCGGAGCGGGCGCGCAGCACCTGGTGCTCACCAGCAGGAGCGGGCCCGACGCCCCCGGTGCGCAGGAGCTGCACGCGGAGCTGACCGCCCTGGGCGCCGACGTGACCGTCGCCGCCTGCGACATCGCCGACCGCGACGCGGTCGCGCGGCTGCTCGCCGGTATCGAGTCCCGGCACCCGCTCACCGCGGTGCTGCACGCCGCCGGCACGGCACGGTCGTCCATGCTGGTCGCCGCCGGTCTCGACGAGTTCGCCGAGACCGCGGCCGCCAAGGTCGCCGGCGCCGTCCACCTCGACGAGCTGCTCGACGGCCGTGAGCTGGACGCGTTCGTCCTCTTCTCCTCCGGTGCCGGCGTCTGGGGCAGCGGTGGGCAGGCCTCCTACGCCTGCGCCAACGCCTTCCTCGACGCCCTGGCACTGCGCAGGCGGGCCCGCGGACTGACCGCGACCTCGGTCGCCTGGGGCGGGTGGGCGGGCGGCGGCATGGTCGACGACGCGGTCCAGGAGCGAGGCGAGCGGCGGGGACTGGGCACCATGGCCCCCGAGCTCGCGATCTCCGCCCTGCGCCAGGCCGTCGACCACGACGAGGCGGCCCTCGTCGTCGCCCCGATCGACTGGGAGAAGTTCCTGCCCGCCTTCACCGTGGGACGGCCCAGCCCGCTGCTGGCCGACCTGCCCGACGTACAGCGACTCATGGAGACCGAGCGGTCCGCCGGCGAGGAGACCGGCGCCGGAGCGGAGCTGGCGACCGAGGTCGCCGGACTCGCCCCGGCCGAGCGGGAGGAACGACTGCTGGAGCACATCCGCGCCCAGAGCGCCGTGGTGCTCGGTCACGCGTCGGCCGAGGAGGTACCGCCCACCGCGCACTTCCTGGAGCTCGGCTTCGACTCGCTCACCGCGATCGACCTGCGCCGACGCCTGTCCGCAGCGACCGGTCTGCGGCTGCCCGCCGCACTGGCCTTCGACCATCCCACACCCGCCAGGCTCGCCCGGTACCTGGCGGCACGGTTCCGGGACGCCGGCAGCGGCGCGGCGGAGGAGGAGCGGCCCGCCGACATGCTGGTCCAGCTCTACCGGCACGCCAGCGAGAACGGGACGGCCGCCGAGGCCATGGGGATGCTGATGGAGGCGGCCCGCTTCCGGCCCTCGTTCGCGCGGCTCGAGGAACTGGACCGGCCGCCCGCCCCGGTGCGCCTGTCACAAGGCGACCGTCCCTACGCGCTGATGTGCCTCTCCCCGTACGTCGTACCGGCCGGGGCGCACCAGTACGCGCGGTTCGCCGCCCCCTTCCGCGACCGGCTGGACGTGTGGGCGCTGGTCAACCCCGGCTACGAGAAGGGTGAGCCGGTCCCGTCCGATCCGGACGTCGTGCTCCGCCTGCACGCGCAGACCGTACGGGAGTGCGCCGGCGGAAAGCCGGTCGTCCTGCTCGGCTACTCCTCGGGCGGCTGGATCGCCCACGGAGTGGCGGCACACCTGGAGGCCATGGGCGAACGGCCGGCGGCCGTGGTGATGGTCGACAGCTTCAGCCGGCAGGTCCCCTTCGACCACCAGGTGCTGGGCGCGATGGCCCAGGCACAGTCGCAGCGCCTTGACTTCATGAGGTCCGGCGGCGAACAGCTCACCGCGATGGGCCGCTACATGAGCCTGTTCGACGACTGGGCCGCGCCGCGGATCGCCGCGCCGACCCTGCTCGTACGGGCGAGCGAGCCCGTGCCGGCCGGCGCCGCCGACGGCGACGGGCGCGCGGCACCGCCCGAGCACGTGGACACGACCGTCGAAGTGACCGGAAACCACTACTCGATGCTGGAGGACCACGCCGGCACCACCGCGGCGGCGGTGGATTCCTGGCTGGCGGACGTCGTCACCGATGCTTCCGGCCCCGCCGCACCTCCGGACGCAACGACCGCATGACCGGCCCGCGACCACCGCGAGCACCCCGGACCCGGACAGAGCAGATGTGGGAGTGAGAACATGACGAAGACTCTCTACGAGATGGGCGAGACCCCGCCGCTCGGTGAGGTCCCGCGGCAGATGTACGCCTCGGTGATCCGCCAGAACCGCTTCGGAGAGCCGAAGCAGGCGTTCCGCACCGAGGTCGTCGACACCCCGGCGGTGGACCGGGGCCAGGTGCTGGTCTATGTGATGGCCGCCGGCATCAACTACAACAACGTGTGGTCCGCGCTGGGCAAGCCGGTCGACGTCATCGGGATGCGGCAGCGCCAGGGCCAGCCCGAGGACTTCCACATCGGAGGCTCGGAGGCCTCCGGCGTGGTGTGGGCCGTCGGCGAAGGCGTCCGCAGCGTCGAGGTGGGTGACCACGTGCTGCTCACCAGCGGCCAGTGGGACGAGGCCGCCGCGGACATCCGGATGGGCAGGGACCCGCTGGTCTCGGAGAGCATCAAGGCCTGGGGGTACGAGACCAACTACGGCTCCTTCGCACAGTTCTGCCGCGTCGACGAATACCAGTGCCACCCCAAGCCCGCCCGCCTGTCGTGGGAGGAGTCGGCGGCCTTCCTGCTCACCGGGCCCACCGCCTACCGGCAGCTCTTCGGCTGGCAGGGCAACACGGTCCGCCCCGGCGACCCCGTCCTGATCTGGGGCGGCGCGGGCGGACTCGGCTCGATGGCCATCCAGCTCGTGCGGCTGGCCGGCGGCATCCCGATCGCCGTGGTCTCCAGCGAGGACCGCTCCGCGTACTGCCGCCGCCTCGGCGCGGCGGGCACCGTCAACCGCCGCGACTTCGACCACTGGGGCCGGCTGCCCGATGCCGGGGACGCCGAGGCGTCGGCGCGGTTCCTGCGCGGCGCCCGCGGGGTCGGCAAGAAGGTCTGGGAGATCCTCGGCGAGCGCAGGTCCCCGCGGATCGTGCTGGAGCACAGCGGCCAGGACACCCTGCCGACCTCGATGTACCTGTGCGACAACGCCGGCATGGTGGTGATCTGCGGCGGCACCTCCGGCTACAACGGAGACGTCGACCTGCGCCACCTGTGGATGCGCTCCAAGCGCCTCCAGGGCTCGCACTACGCCGACACCCGCCAGTGCCGCGAGGTCATCGACCTCGTGGGCGCCGGCATGCTCGACCCCTGTCTGTCCGTCTGCGACGGCTTCCAGGACATCGGGCGCATGCACCAGATGATGCACGACAACGTGCACCCTTCCGGGAACATGGCCGTTCTCGTGAACGCGCCCCGGCGCGGCGGTACCACGCTCGAACTCGCCGCCGCCTGACCGTCCCGCCGTACGAACCCCCTTTCCCCAAGCGCAAGGAGAGTCATGCCCGAGCCCACCGCCGCCGCGCCCGCCGTCCCCAAGGCCCGGAGCTGCCCGTTCCTGCCGCCGGACGGCATCGACGGCATCCGGGCGGCCGCCCCGGTGACCCGGGCCACCTTCACCAGCGGCCAGGAGGCATGGCTGGTGACGGGTTACGAGGAGGTGCGCGCCCTGTTACGCGACCCCTCGTTCAGTGTCCGGGTGCCCCACGCACTGCACACCCGGGACGGCGTCGTCACCCAGAAGCCCGGCCGGGGCAGCCTGCTGTGGCAGGACGAACCGGAGCACACCTCGGACCGCAAGCTGCTCGTCAGGGAGTTCACCGTCCGGCGCATGCAGGCGCTCCGGCCGAACATCCAGCGCATCGTCGACGAGCACCTCGACGCCATCGAGGCGCGGGGCGGCCCGGTCGACCTGGTGAAGACCTTCGCCGATCCGGTGCCGTCCATGGTGATCTCCGACCTGTTCGGTGTCCCGGTCGAGCGCCGGGCGGAGTTCCAGGACATCGCCGAGGCGATGATGCGGGTCGACCAGGACGCCGCCGCCACCGAGGCCGCCGGCATGCGCCTGGGCGGGCTGCTCTACCAGCTCGTCCAGGAGCGCCGGGCCGCCCCCGGGGACGACCTGGTCTCGGCGCTGATCGCCACCGAGGATCCCGACGGCGTCGTCGACGACATGTTCCTCATGAACGCGGCCGGCACCCTGCTGATAGCGGCCCACGACACCACCGCCTGCATGATCGGCCTCGGCGCGGCGCTGCTCCTGGACCGCCCCGACCAGCTGGCCCTGCTGCGCGAGGACCCGTCGCTGGTCGGCAACGCGGTCGAGGAACTGCTGCGCTACCTCACCATCGGCCAGTTCGGCGGCGAGCGCGTCGCGACCCGGGACGTGGATCTCGGTGGTGTGCGTATCGCCGAGGGCGAGCAGGTCGTCGCGCACGTCCTCGCCGCCGACTTCGACCCCGCCTTCGTGGAGGAGCCGGAGCGTTTCGACATCACCCGCCGCCCCGCCCCGCATCTGGCCTTCGGCTTCGGCGCACACCAGTGCATAGGCCAGCAACTCGCCCGGATCGAGCTGCAGATCGTCTTCGAGACCCTGTTCCGCCGTTTCCCGACCCTGCGCCTGGCCAAGCCCGTCGAGGAGCTTCGCTTCCGCAGCGACATGGTCTTCTACGGCGTGCACGAGCTGCCCGTCACCTGGTGACCTGCGTACCCACGGTCCGCTCCAGAGGGAGATCGGCGCACGCGGACCGCGTGCGCCGATCACGCCACGCGTCGCCGCCTCGCGTCGCGGGCGACCGAGGCCGCCGGACACGGCGGCCGACCCGCTTCGGGGCGCGCTGCCGCCGGACGGCGGGACTTCGCACGCCGGTCCCCGTGCCGCCGTGACCTTCCTGCCCCCGCCACGGTCCTCGTGCTTGCCTGCCACGGTCCTCGTGCTTGCCTGCCACGGCCCTCGCGCCGACGGCCCCGAAGCCGCCTGCCGCACGGCACGGCCCGCCGCAACGGCGGCCGTGCCCCCGGGCGGCCCGGCGCGCGGTCCCGTTCACCGAGGCCGCCGTCACCGAGCGCGGCGACGGTTCGTCCTCCGTGTCCCGGCATGTGTCCGGCGTCCGGCCGGTCACCGAACACTCCGCCGACCGGCCGGCTGCGACGGTGTGGAGGAGCCCGCGGCAGCGACCCGCGGCCCACTCGCCGACGAAGGGGCCGGAGCCTGTCGGCCGGGTGCCTGCCGGACTGCGCACGGCCTCGCCGACGGACCGAAACCTGTGCCCCACAGCCCATCACGCACCGATGAACGACCGTACTGCCGATTGTTCGAAAGGCACGACATGACCGAGACAGAAATCCGCCGTACCGGTCCGCAGGCCCCGGCCTTCCCACAGGACCGGACCTGCCCGTACCAGCCGCCGACGGCCTACGCGCTGTGCCGGGACGGGAGCCCGCTGACGCGGGTCACGCTGTTCGACGGCCGGCCGGCGTGGCTGATCACCGGGCATGCCGAGGGACGGGCCCTGCTCGTCGATCCCCGGCTGTCCTCCGACTGGGGGCACCCGGAATTCCCCGTCGTCGTCCAGCGCACCGAGGGCCGCGGAGGGCTCGCGTTCCCGCTGATCGGCGTCGACGACCCCCTGCACGCCCGGCAGCGGCGCATGCTGATCCCCAGCTTCGGCGTCAAGCGCATGAACGCCATCCGTCCCAGGCTTCAGAGCCTGGTCGACCGGCTTCTGGACGACATGCTGGCGAAGGGGCCGGTCGCGGACCTGGTGTCGGCCTTCGCGCTCCCCGTGCCCTCGATGGCGATCTGCGAGCTCCTCGGCGTCCCGTACGGTGACCACGACCTCTTCGAGGAGTGCTCCCGCAATTTCGTGGGCGCCGCGACGCCGGCGGAGGCCGACGCGGCGTTCGGCGAGCTCTACACGTACCTGTACGGCCTGGTCGGGAAGAAGCAGGCCGAGCCCGAGGACGGTCTGCTGGACGAGCTGATCGCACGCCAGTTGGAGGAGGGCGACCTCGACCACAACGAGGTGGTCATGATCGCGCTGGTCCTGCTGGTGGCCGGCCACGAGACCACCGTCAACGCGATCGCCCTCGGTGCCCTCACGCTCCTCCAGCACCCCGAGCAGGCCGACGTGCTGCTGCGCGACCCCGGTGCGCTCCCGGGAGTGGTCGAGGAACTGCTGCGGTTCACCTCCGTCTCCGACTACCTGGTCCGGATGGCGAAGCAGGACATCGATGTCGGCGGCGAGACCATCAGGGCCGGGGACGCGGTGCTGGTCTCCATCACGCTGATGAACCGCGACGTCAAGGCGTACGAGGACCCCGACGTCTTCGACGCCCGGCGCACCGCACGTCACCACGTCGGCTTCGGCCACGGCATCCATCAGTGCCTGGGGCAGAACCTCGCCCGCGTCGAGCTCGAGATCGCCCTCGGCACGCTCTTCGCCCGTATCCCGGGCCTGCGGCTGGCCGTACCCCTGGACCAGGTGCCCATCAAGGCCGGCCACGACGCCCAGGGCCCGATCGAGCTCCCCGTCACCTGGTGAGGGCCCGGGCGGAAGGAACAGAAGGAAGCGAGGCGAGCCACACCATGCGCATCACCGTCGACCGTGACCGGTGCATCGGCTCCGGCCAGTGCGTCATGACCGCACCCGGCGTCTTCACCCAGGACGACGACGCGCTGGTCGCCCTGGTCCCGGGACATGAGGACGGGGCGGGGGACCCGCGTGTGCACGACGTCCCCATGGCCTGTCCGGTACAGGCGGTGGCGATCCACGAGGACTGAGCGGCATCGGCCGTGAGGCTCGGGGTCCGCGTCCGCAACCGTGCGCGTGGTGGTTCTCCGGGAGCCGGGTGGCCAGGGCCACGGCTTGCCGAATCCCGCAGGGGTGCGTCACGGGGACATGGAACGGGACGAGTCGACCGACGAGGCAGAGCACGCATCCATCACGCTCGTCGGCCGGAGCCGGGCCCGACCCGTCCCGGGCCCCGTCCCGTGAGCGCGCCGTCGGCACCGTGGCCCAGCAGTTCGTGGAGCAGTGGGGTCGCGGGCAGTGCCGGGTGGAGGTACACGCGCTCGCGGCGTTGTTCGACGGCGGCCAGCAGCTCCCGGAAGGTGTTCCTCGCCTCCTCGATCCGCCCGCCGTGATGTTGCGCCTGGCCCAGCAGGCCCAGATGGAGCGGGTGGCGTAAGTACGTCCTGGACTGGCCCAGTTCGGCCAGTGAGGTGTGCATGAGGGCGAGGCCGTCGTCGTGATGTCCCGCGTGCGCCAGGCCCCACCCTTTGACGACGCCCAGCATGGCCTTCCAGTAGAGCAGTCCGTATTCGCCCGCGACGCGGACGCCCTCGTCGCTGGAGGCGAGTGCGGTGCGGGTGTCACCCTCCCAAGCCGCCACGACCCCGTCCACGTACAGCGCGAAGGAGCGGTCGGACGGCCTGCTTTCGTACTGGGTGAGGCTCAACAGCTCACGTCGGCGCGTGCCGGCGGTCTGCCGGTGTCCAAGGAGCCAGTGGGTGAAGGTGTCGTAGGAGCGGCAGGAGACGCGCGGGTCGTGCTGGAAGGTTCGCGCCAGCGCGTGATCCTCGTTGGCGAAACGATCCGCTATGCCGACGCCGCGCTCCAGTTCGGCGAGTGCCTGGGGGAGCATTCCGCGCACATGCAGCACGATGCCTTCGCCGTACGCCGCACCGAGCGCCGCCAGGGGCTCCCAGGTCTGCCGCGAGATCTCCCGCAGCAGGCCGGAGAACTGCCGCGAGGCGTCGTAGCGGCCGGTGACCAGGTACGCCGTGCACAGCGCCCAGAGCACCGACGGGTCCTCGGGGGCATGAGCGGCCGTGCTGAGGCCGCGACCGCGCGTCAGTGCCGTCTCGGCCTCGGGGTGGCCGTAGCCGCGAGTGGTGGCGAGTACCTGGCCGAGTTGGATGTGCAGGTCCTGTTCCAGCCTCCTGGTGGCGGGATCGTCCGGCGGCAGGAAGCCGACCAGGTGCACGGCGCGGCGCAGCCAGATCTCCACCTGCTCGTACGCCATGGACTGCTCGGCGTGTTCCGCGGCGAGCAGCAGCCGAGGCAGCACCTCGGCTGCGGGCAGCGCACTCTTGGCGTGCCAGCTGTGATGCGCCACCCGCTCGATCTCCTCGTCCCCCACCTGCCCGCGCCTGCGCGCGCACAGCGCGTCGGCGACCCTGGCGTGCAGACGGTGGCGGTCCTCACGGGGGAGCTCGTCGACGAGCGTCTCCTGGACCAGGGCATGGGCGAAGTGCAGCCGCCCCGGATGGTGCGGGTCCTCCCCGAGCAGGCCGGCACGGATGGCCGACTCAAGACCCGCGACGACCGGCTCGTCGTGCGTGGCGGTCCGGTGCAACAGGTCGGTGTCCACCTCGGCGCCGATGACGGCACACAGGTGAAGCACCCGCAGGACCGGCTCGGGCAGCGCGGCGAACCGCTGGTGCAGGGCCTCGCGTACTCCGGTGGGTATGTGAGCCAGGAGCGTGTCGACGGCGTCCGGGCGACGGAGCTTACGCGCATCGTCCACGAGGGAGAGAAGCTGGATCACCGAGTACGGGTTGCCTTCGCTGCGCCGGTGCAGCACCTCGACGACCTTCGGGTCCACGCCAGGTCCTGCGTGTGCCTCGACGAGGGCCCCGACCGCCTGCAGGGACAGCCCGCCGAGCCGCAGCGTCTCCGTCCTGGGGCCGCGCAGCACCTCGGAGACCATCCGGCGCAGCGTCGCGTCCGACTCGGCCTCGAACGCCCGCGCCGTGAGCACGATGCTGATCGGATGACCCTGGCAGCGGGTGCTCAGCAGCCTGAGCAGGTCGAGGGAGGCGGTGTCCGCCCATTGCAGATCTTCGAGGAGCAGGACGAGCGGGTGTTGCCCGGCGAGGGCGAGCAGCACCTCGCAGACCGCATCGTGGGCGAGGAAGCGGGCCTGGCACCAGTCGGAGGCCCAACCCGGGCCTTCGGGCCGGGCCGCCGACCGCTCGGGCATCAGTGGGGCGAGCAGGGCGCCGAACGGTTCCGTCGCCTCGCGAAAGGCATCCGGCCGGGTCGCGGACAGCCGTCGCAGGATCTGCGTCCACAGCCAGTAGGCGGGCACGCCCTCGCCCGGGAAGCAGTGGCTCCAGAGCACCTCCAGCCTGGAGCCCCCCTCGTGCGCGTCCATGCTCTCCAGACGTGCCGCGAGTTCGAGCAGTAAGCGGGTCTTCCCGACTCCTGGGGGCCCGAGGACACCGGCCACATGACCGTGGCCCACGACCGCGCTCGCGGCGGCGGTCGTCAGGCGGTCGAGCTCCTGGCTACGGCCGGTGAACGGCGAGGGGGCAGGTGCCCACCCCGACTCGAACTCCGGGGATTCCACGGCTTCCCGGGCGGCAGCCGGCTCGTGTTCCGGTCCGGGTACGGGCGGCAACCGGGACGACCCGGTCCGCGGGCCGGCGGCATCCGCCCGCGAGCCCGGCGGCACATCGGTTCGCGCCCTCGGGCGCGCGTCGGTTCCCGCGATCCCCTCGCGTTCGACGGCCGTGCCGGACTCGTCCGTTCCGTCGGCGCCGCCGGGTGCCACCGCCGGGTCGTACCCCCCGACCGTGACGGCCGTCCCGCCGTTCCAGGAGCCCCCGAAGCCCTGCGAGCCCTCGGAGTTCCGTACTCCGACGTCACCGGTCTCGTTCGTCACCGGCGGGACGTACGACGCTCCCGTGGACCCGAGCGGTGGGGGAGACAGCTTCTTCGAGGGGGTGCTCGCTCCCGGCTCCTGGCGCAGGATCGCGCTTCTGACCCGGCGCAGTTCGGCCGCGGTGTCCACGCCGAACTCCTCGACCAGGTGACTGCGCGTTCGCTCGTACACCTCAAGCGCCTCGGCCTGCCGCCCGAGCCGGGACAGTGCCGTCATGAGGTGGCCGACCAGCCGCTCCCGCGTGGGATGACGGCGCGCCTCCCCGTCCAGATCGGCGGCCACCTCCTCGGCCGCGCCGAGAGCCAGCCGTGCCTCGGCGCGGGACTCGACGGCGGTGAGCCGGATCTGTTCGAGTCGGGTGCACTCGTCGCTGAGCGGCGGATGGCCGTCGAACTCCGCGTACGGCGAGCCGTGCCACAGCCCCAGGGCCTCGGTGAGCCGTGCGTGCGCGGCGCTCGGATCGCGCTGCTCCAGCAGCCGCCGTCCGTCGGTGACCAGACGCTCGAAGCGGCAGGCATCGACCTGTTCGGGATCGAGATCGAGGACGTAGCCCGGTGTCCGATGACGCAGCACCGAAGTTTGGCCTGTTCCCGTCTTTGTGCGCAGGGACCGCCGCAGATGGGAGACGTGGCTCTGGAGGGTGGCGACGGCGTGTCGGGGTGCTCGGTCACCCCACAGTTCCTCGACGAGCAGCTCGGTGGGCACCACGCGGCCGAGGCGGATGAGCAGCAGGGCGAGCAGGGTTCGCCGACGTGGCGGGCCGAGCGGCAGGTCATGCCCGTCGTATCGCGCCGACATGGGCCCCAGAACGCTCAGGAGGAGCTCAGCCCGGCCGGTCGTCCCGGGTGACACGTCTGCGGGCGGAGGTAAAGGCATGAACGGTCCTCATCGTGCTTGCGGATATAGCTGCCGGACGGTTCGAGCTGGCTGGTCTCACACCTTCTTCCGTGGATCCTGACATGGCGAACGATGCCCTCCAAGCCGGAGCTCCGTCGATTGGCAAGAAAGCGTCAGGTGTCCGGCAAGGATTTCGACATGGGGGCCGGAAAACGACGGCGGGCGGCGGCAAGGTGCCGTCAGCGGCTCGACCAGAACCCCGCAAGGGTCGTGACGCACGATGTTCGACATCTGGTGTTACCGCTGGTCCCAGGGCCGATGACGCCCCTGCCGACAGCCTTCACGGCCGTTCGCCAGCGTCCGAGTTCATTTCGCCCATGTTTCCTGACGGGGGAGGCATCTCTTGCTGAGTCCAGCACCTGCAACTCCGGGCCTGTGCATGGCGAGCCTCGATAAAAATTTGACCATCCAGCAGGCGAACCAGGAGTTCTTCAGGCAGTTCAACGGATCGTCCGAGGACATATGCGGTCGCAATTTCCGTGACGTCGTGCACCCGAGCGTGCAGCAGCCGTTGATACGTCAATTATTCAATTTATTGGAAGGGAAACACCAGCGATTCGTCACGCCCGTCATCGCCGTGGGACCCGGCGCGGAGTCCGCCTTCACCGTTCCCCTCACCGCGGTCGCGGTGCGCGGCGTCCTGCCCGACACGACCGCGATCCTGGTCATGATGCCCACGGCCGGGGACGCCGAGCAGACACCTGTGGTGACCAGACGCAAGAAGATCCTCTCCGCGATGGACGCGCGCATCCTCGAAGGCATCGCTGCCGGCGTCTCCACCGTCCCCTTGGCGGCAAGCCTCTACCTCAGCAGGCAGGGCGTCGAGTACCACGTGACCTGCCTGCTGCGGAAGCTGAAGGTGCCCAACCGCGCCGCGCTGGTCTCCCGCGCCTACTCACTGGGCGTACTCAAGGTCGGCACCTGGCCGCCCCAGGTCGTGGACGACTTCGTGAAGTGAGCGGGCACGGGGCACGCGCCGGGCACCCGTGCGCGGGTGGCCGTGGCAGCCTTCACCCGGGCCGGACGCGGGGTCGCCGGACTCGCCGCTCACCCGGTTCCGGCAAGCACATGGCGGAGCGGCTCGCGTGCGTGCACGCACGGTGGACGAGCACCTCACCGGCGCCTACCACAGGCTCCGGGGCGCCGGGACGGCCCGAACCGGCCGCGTCCTGCCCTCTCCTGCCCGGCCCGGCGGACGCCTGACGACATGCGTGAGCACGGCCCGCGCCCAGGAGCGGGCCGTACCGAAACGCCCTCTTCCGGGCGCGGGCAACCGAGCCCCCGGGCGCGGCCTCCACAGGGTCTGCCCACCCGATCCGGATTTCGTGGCCTTCGCGCGGTCTCCGCACGGTTCGTTGCATCCCAGGCCGCCCCGGCCGGCCTTCCGATTCGTCTTTCCTCTTTCCGAAGCTCAGGAGACACAGCGTGATTGCACACCAGCCTCTGTCGCGTCGCCGCATGCTCGGAGTGGCGGCCTTGGGCGCCGCCGCGCTCGCGGGGCAGACCACGATCACCGCCGCCCGGGCGGCCGCTGCCACCGCAACCAGTGGTTCCGGCGGCACGTTCGTCCCCGCCGTCGTGGTCGGCACCGGTTACGGCGCGGCCGTCTCCGCCCTGCGTCTCGGCGAAGCGGGGGTCCCCACCCTGATGCTGGAGATGGGCCGGCTGTGGAACCAGCCCGGTCCGGACGGCAACGTGTTCTCCGGAATGCTCAAGCCCGACAAGCGCTCCAGCTGGTTCAAGACCCGCACCGAGGCGCCGCTCGGCTCCTTCCTGTGGCTCGACCTCGCCAACCGGGACATCGAGCCCTACGCGGGTGTACTGGACCGGGTCAACTTCGACCAGATGTCCGTGTACGTGGGACGCGGCGTCGGCGGCGGCTCGCTCGTCAACGGCGGCATGGCGGTCACGCCCCGGCGCTCGTACTTCGAGGAGGTGCTGCCCCAGGTCGACGCCGACGAGATGTACACCAAGTACTTCCCCCGCGCGAACTCCACCCTCCGGGTCAACAGCATCGACAGGAGCTGGTTCGAGCAGACCGACTGGTACTCGTTCGCGCGTGTCTCGCGCCGGCAGGCCTCGAACGCGGGCCTGAGCACCACCTTCGTGCCCAACGTCTACGACTGGGACTACATGCGCCGTGAGGCGGACGGTGCGGTGCCCAAGTCCGCGCTGGCCGCCGAGGTCATCTACGGCAACAACCACGGCAAGGTCTCACTCGACAAGAGCTACCTGGCGGCCGCCCTGGGCACCGGCAAGGTCACCATCGAGACCTTGCACGAGGTCAAGACGATCCGTCAGCAGAACGACGGCACGTACCTGCTGACGGTCGAACAGAGGGACACCGACGGCAAGCTGCTCGCGACCAAGGAGGTCGCCTGCCGCCACCTCTTCCTCGGTGCCGGCAGCCTCGGCTCGACCGAACTGCTGCTGCGTGCCCGGGAGACCGGCACTCTTCCGAACCTCAGCTCCGAGATCGGCGGAGGCTGGGGCCCCAACGGCAACATCATGACCGCCCGCGCCAACCACATGTGGAACCCCACGGGCACCAAGCAGTCGTCGATCCCCGCCCTCGGCATCGACGACTGGGACAACCCGGACGCCCCCGTCTTCGCCGAGATCGCCCCCCTGCCGGCGGGTGTCGAGACCTGGGCCAGCCTCTACCTGGCCATCACCAAGAACCCGGAGCGCGGCACCTTCGTCTACGACGCCGCCAAGGGCCGGGCGGACCTGCGCTGGACCCGGGACCAGAACGCGCCCGCGGTCGCCGCCGCGAAGTCGCTGTTCGATCGCGTCAACAGGGCCAACGCCACCATCTACCGGTACGACCTCTTCGGCAAGCAGATCAAGGCCTTCGCCGACGACTTCTGCTACCACCCGCTCGGCGGCTGCGTCCTCGGCAAGGCCACCGACGACTACGGCCGCGTCGCCGGATACAAGAACCTCTACGTGACCGACGGCTCGCTCATCCCCGGCAGCATCGGCGTCAACCCGTTCGTGACCATCACGGCGCTGGCGGAGCGGAACGTCGAGCGCATCCTCAAGGAGGACGTCGCGGATTCCTGACCAGGAGAGGGGCGGAGCCCGACCCCGCCCCTCTCCCTCCGGTGAACGCCCGCCGCGGTGGGCGGCCGAACCCGAACCGCAAAGGAACGATTCCGTGAACTCCCCGCTCACCGAGGACAACCACCTCTGGATCCGCAGGTTCCACCCGCGCCCCGACAGTCGCGTCCGGCTGGTCTGCCTGCCCCACGCGGGCGGCTCCGCCAGCTTCTACTTCCCCCTGTCCCGGTCCATGCCCGACAGTGTCGACGTGCTGTGCGTGCAGTACCCCGGCCGCCAGGACCGCCGCGGCGAACCGCTCCTGGACTCCGTACCGGCGCTCGCCGACAAGGTCTACGAGGCACTCCGGCCCTGGACCGACCGCCCCATCGCCCTGTTCGGCCACAGCATGGGCGCCTCCCTCGCCTACGAGATCACCCGACGGCTGGAGCAGGAGCGGGGCGTCATACCCGCCGCCCTCATCGCTTCCGGCCGCCGTGCCCCGTCCACGCACCGCGACGAGACCGTCCACCTGCGCGACGACGACGGTCTCGTCGCCGAGATGCGCGGCCTCAGTGGCACCGACCACCAGTTGCTGGGCGACGAGGAAGTCCTGCGCATGATCCTCCCGGCCATCCGGGCGGACTACCGCGCAGCCGAAACCTACGTCTGGGAACCCGGGCCGCCCCTGCGCTGCCCCGTGACCTGCCTCGTCGGCGACGACGACCCGAAGGTCACCGTGGAGGAGGCCGCCGCCTGGTCCGGGCACACCGACGGCCCCTTCATGCTGAAGGTCTTCCCCGGCGGCCACTTCTTCCTGGCCCAGCACCAGACGGAAATCGTCCGCCTCATGGCCACCCAGCTGGAGGTGTCCGACCGGGCATGAGGACCGGCCTGCCGGCGCGCCGTGAGACCTCCGCACAGCGCGGCGGTCCGGCCGCCGCGCGTTGCCATGGCCTGCCGGCAGCAGGCCGTCCTGCGGAGCCCCGACGGGCGCCCCCTCGCCGACTCCGCCGCTCGGGCGGTCTTCATGTTCTCCGGCGCGGCTGATCGAGGACCACCGGACCCGCGCGTGGCAGCGAAGGACAACCTGTTCGCCGGTGAGGCGTCGGCTCCCGTGCCGACTTGGTGCTGACCACGCTCCCGTGAACTTGCTGGAAGAGGCTGCCCACCGGGATACCGCAGCGGGTGGCGATCTCGGTGAGACCTGCGTCGATGCAACCGCGCTCGGCGAACACCTCCAGCCCGGCGGCGGTGCGCGCCCGGACCAGGCACCCCCCGACTGACGGTAAGTCAGGTAAGACCTGTGGAACCGCTCCGAGGGCCCCTCTGCTTCAGCGGTGTGTGTGCCGTATCACGCCCTCCAAAGGCCGCCCAAGTTGGCTTGGTCACAGCGGAAATGTCCGTTTCGCGTCCATGCTCGACCTGGACAGCGACTCCCGAAGTGGAGCCCGTCGGCATGGGCGCGAAGTTCCGAAGCGGCCCATGACGCAACCCTCGTGACGTTCCTCCTTGTTCCCCCGGAAAGGTGCTCATCATGGCCGCTTACCTCTGTCCTCCTGCCGTGATACACGGCGAGCACGCCGTGGAGACCAGTCAGATCGTGGCGGAGGTACGCGACCGGCACCCGCATGCGGCGTGGGCGTCGCGGATCGACGGCATCGCGGCCAGTACGGGCATCGAGACCCGCGGGTGGATGCTGCCGCTGGAGACCGCCGTCGCGCCCGGCGCCGGCAGCGGCCTGCAGGCGGTCGGCGTCGGGACCGCCCAAGAGGCGCTGGCACGCGACGGGTTCACCCCGCAGGACGTGGACCGCGCGATCGCCGCCCTCGAGGCGATACCCGCGCCGCAGACCGTCCAGGAGCGCACCGCGCCCGCCTGGGAGGCCGTGCAGTCCTACGGGGAGCGTGCGGCGCGCGGGGCCCTGCAGATCGCCGGGCTGGACGCCGCGGACGTCGACTGCCTGATCACCAGTCACTCCACCACCCCGGCGCTGCCCGGTCTGGACATCGCCCTGGCCAACAAGCTTGCGCTCCGCAACGACGTGATGCTGCTGCCGGCCACGCAGTGGGCCTGTGTCGCGGGGACCCGCTCCCTGGCCCTGGCTGCTGATCTCGTGGCCGCGGACCCCGATCGGGTGGTCCTGGTCGTGATCGCGGAGGCGCTGAGCACGACCTACCAGCCCGCGGACGACACCCTCGAGTCCCTGATCGTCCGGTTGCTGTTCGCGGACACCGCGGTCGCGACGGTGGTCACGGGCCGCCCGAGGCGCGAGTCGGTGCTGCGGCTGGACGCGGCCTGGCACCACACCGTGCCCGACACCCAGGACCTGCACTGCCTGGAAACGCGGGCGGACGGCACCCACTTCGTGATGGACCGGCGCGGGCCGCGGGCCGTACAGGAGACGGTCACCGCGATGTGGGAGTGGCTGCGCCTCCGTTACCAGGACGACCCCGACTCCTGGCACCCCGACGTGCTGCTCGCGCACCCCGGCGGGACCCGGGTGCTGGAGTACATGGAGCAGACGATGCCCGACGCGTGGCCGTCCGGGCTGCTGGACTACAGCCGGGACAGCTACACCAGCGGCAACCGCGGAGGCGCCGCCGTGTTCGACATCCTGAGGCGGGCGCACGACGCCGGACAGAAGTCGGGCAGTCGCGCCGTCCTGTACGCGGCGGCACCGGGCCTCACCGCAACCGCCCTGGAAGGGGAGTGGCTGTAGTGCGAGCCCGCGCCACCCGTGGCAGCGAACGGGCCACCCGCATCGCCGGTCACGCCACCGGTACCGCTGGGGGCGCCGTCCGTACCGTCGGTGGCCTCGGCTGACGCGCGCGCCGCCCCTGCCCTCGCCGCGTTCGCGTATGCCCGGCCGCGCCCCGCAGCCGCGTCATCTTGCGACGTCCGCCCAGACCACCTTGCCGGTGTCCGTCCACCGCACCCCCCACCGGGTGGTGAGCCGGTGCACGATGCGCAGGCCACGCCCGCCGTCGTCGAGGAGGCCGCCCCGGCCCAGACGCGGCCTGCCGTTGCCGGTGTCGCCCACCTCGCACAGCAGGCCGTGACCACCGGCCCGGATCAGTCGTACCGTGATGGGACCGGCGGCAAAGCGCACCGCGTTCGTGACCAGCTCGCTGACCAGCAGCGACACGTCGTCCTGGGTGTCGCTCCTGGTATGCCATTGCCGCAGCAGCGCCGAGACGTGCGCGCGGGCACGGGCGGGCGCGTCGTCGCGAGCGGGCAGCCGCCAGGTCGCGGTGTCTTCCTTGTGGTAGCCGATCATGCGCGCGAGCAGCAGGGTCACGTCGTCGCGCCGGCGCACGGGCGCCAGCGCCGAGACGACGTGCCGTGCGGCCTGCTGCAGGGCATCCCAGGGGTGCACCGTGGACACGGCATCCGCCAGCCTGCTGATGCCCTCGTCGATCGGCAGGGCCGGATCCTCCACCAGGCCGTCGGTGTAGAGGGCGAGCAGGGAGCCCGGGGGTGCGTCGAACGTATGCACGGCGAACGGCTCCCGCAGCGCGAACTCGGCGCCCAGGCCGGGATGAGGGCGGACCGCGAGCGGGCCTGCGTGCCCGTTCGGAAGCACCAGGACCGGCGGGAGGTGGCCCGCGCTGGAGAGCGCCACGCGGTGGCTGACCGGGTCGTAGAGGACGATGCAGCAGGTAGAGCCGAGCGCGCTGTAGCCGGCCGCCAGCCCGGACTCCGCGTCGTCCAGCAGCGTCACGGTCTCGTCCAGGTGCTCCAGCACCTCGTCGGGTGCCAGTCCCGCGGACAGCAGCGCGCGGGCCTCCATGCTCAGCTGGCCCATGGTTGCCGCGGCTCCCAGGCCGTGCCCGACGACGTCACCGACCACCAGCGCGGTACGGCCGTCCGGCAGCGGAAAGCTGTTCACCCAGTCGCCGCCGACGCCCGCGCTGTCGGGGGTGGCGGGCTGGTAGACGCTGGCGATCTCCATGGTGTGGCCGCCGGTCCGGGGCAGCAGCCGGCGCTGCAACGCCAGCACCTGGGTGTGCTCGCGCTGGTGTTGACGGGCCAGGTCGACGTGATGGGCGGTCCTGGCCACCAGTTCCTGCAGGTCGAACAACTCGCTGTCGCGGAAGGGGCGGTCCGCCCGCCGCCAGACCTCTGCCAGGCCCAGCACGACGGGTGGCGTACCGTCCAGGACCAGCGGTACGCAGGCCACACTCGCCGACCGGTCAACGGGCACCAGGGCACGGATCACTCGCTGACTGCCGAGCAGCCGCTCGACCGCTTCCCGGTCGGGGATGACGATGGGCTGCGGGGCATCGTCCCGCCGTACCGCCTGGGCCAGCAGGCGACTCGCGTCGCTCGGAAGATCGCCGCCCGGAGTCACGTAACCCTCGGGCCACGCACGGTCCGGCACCAGGGCTGCCCGCCGTAGCCGGATGCGCCCCTGCGCCTGCTCGGTGACTCCCTCTCCCGTCCACACGGCGAAGTCGAGGTCGACGGCGGCCACGTCTCCCCAGGCCAGCAGGGACTCCGCCAGCGACTGCGCGGTCTCGCCGATGTCCAGCGAGGTGCCGATCGCGGTCTCGGCCGCGTACAGGTGCAGCCTCCTGGCCATGGCGATCACGGAGACGGTCAAGCCCTCCTGAGGCGACGCGGCGGGCAGGATGCTCAGCGAGACCACCAGCTCCGACCCGTCGCCGCGCCGCAGGCGCTGGATCCGGGCGACGTGCGCCTCACCGATCTCGAGGACCTGCCGCAACCGCCGTGTGACCGTCGGTACGTCCCCGGCGGGCAGGAGATCGGCGAAAGGACTCCCGGCCACGGCGTTCAGACCCGCGAATACGGGGGCGTCCAGATTGCTGCGGGTGATGGTCAGATCCCTGTCCAGACTGACCACGCCGAGAATCTGATCCTGACGGTCGGCTGCCGGGTCGTCGGGTACGCGTCGGCGGGTGGCGCGGTCGCCCCGCGCGTTCGCGGAACCGGCCGCCGCTGCCGCTCCGCCGTGCGGGATGTAGCGCCCCAGGGCGCTGCTGACCAGGTCGAACGGCGAAGAGGGTGAGGGGGAGGGTGTGGAGTCCATGAGGCTCTCTCAGCAATCCCCGGCACAGCGCCGGGGCTGTACTCGGACCCGTGCGTCGGGGCACCGAGATCCCTGACCGCACACCTCATTGAATAACACCGGGGGTCGCTTCGCCCACACCAGCGGATCGCGCGGTGACCACTGACGGCGTGCGGCACCATGTCGGCTCACGGAAGGGCGGCTGGCGTCTTCGCGCGGGAACCGAATGCTCGTTCATCGCGTCACGTGCAACTGGTACTGGAGAAAGGCGTATATGAAAAGACTGGTCCTTTCAGTCGGCAGCGGCCTGCTGGTCGTCGGGATCACCGCAGCCGTGTGGTTGCACGGGTTCTCCGAGCCCTATGCCATGGCCGACGCTCCCAGGGTCGACGTGACGGTGCGAGCGGAGAAGTCCACGTACGCCGACGTACAGGAGACGGCCGAGGACGTCGACACTGTCGTACGGGTCTATGTCCAGCGGCTCAAGGACGGCGACGCGAAGGGAATCGCGGAGCTCGCCGGGCCCGCCTACAAGCGGCCCGGGCCTGCCGCGGCCGAGTACGTGCGCGAGTACGGTCAGGCGGCGGGCGGCCACGTCGAAGTCACCGTACGGGAGGGAGTCGTCAGCTACTTCAACACGGTGACAGTGACGTACCAGGAAACCGGTCAGCGGCAGGAACTGCTCCTGGTGAAGGATGACGGGCACTGGTGGATAGGCCTCGGCGACGGCGATCCCGCGGCGGGCATGTGACAACGACCGCAGGCAACGGCGCTCGAGGCGCGTTCTCCTCTCCGTGAGGGCCGCGCCGGCTTCACGGCGGAACCGGTCCGGAGGACCGGCTGCCGGGCTGACCGGAACGTCACGCGTGAGCGGATGCTCGACGAGCTCAGCCAAGGCCGGGTACGCCTGCTGACCTGACCTGACCTGACCTGACCTGACCTGACCTGACCTGACCTGACCTGACCTGACCTGACCTGAGTGTCGCGCGACCCTCCAGGAGCCGGAGCCTGACGTGTTGTCAAAGGCCGAGCTGTCAGAGTGACCTGACGTGTGAGAGACCGGATGTTGTCTGGGAGGCGTCTGCTGTGAACGTCCTGCGGTCCCTGCTTCGGCGCGACGCGGGTCTGACCGCGCTCCGCAGGTCTGTCAGAGCCGCGATCGTCGCTCCCGCGCTCTTCGCCGTCGCGATCGCGATCACGGACAGTCCGGTCGTCCCGCTCTTCGCGGCGTTCGGGTCGATCGCGATGCTGTTGTTCGTGGAGTTCGCGGGGCCCATGCGCGACCGGCTCATCGAACAGGCCGCACTCGTCGTGACGGGAGCCGTGCTGATCTCCCTCGGCACGCTGGTCTCCCGCGAGGTATGGCTGTGTACCCTTGCCACGGCGGTCGTCAGCTTCCTCGTGCTGTTCTCCGGTGTGGTCAGCTCGGCCCTGGCGGGTGCCTCCACCTCCTTGCTCGTGAGTTTCGTGCTGGCCGCGACCCTCCCCGGGACGGCGCAGGCGATCCCGGACCGGCTCGCCGGCTGGGGTCTGGCCGGTGCGACCTCGCTCCTCGCCGTCCGGCTGCTGTGGCCCGCTCCGGTGCGCGAGCCGCTGCGCAACGCCACCGCGAACGCGTGCCGAGCGCTGGCCGTGCAGCTCAGGGCCGAGGCGGACTGCGTTCTGGGCGGCTTCGGCACGGCGGACCGCACGGCGCTCGGCGCGATCGCGAGCGAGGCGAAGGACGCGGTGACGGCGCTGCGCGAGGCGTACTTCGCCACCCCTTACCGGCCGACCGGTCTCTCCACGTCCACCCGCGTCCTGATCCGTCTGGTCGACGAGGTGCTGCTGCTCGCCACGATCCTGGACCGCGTGTCCGTGGGCGAGAAGGCGACCCCCTCGGACGCGGTCGTCTGCGGGGTGAAGACGGCCGCCGCGGATCTGCTGCGAGCGAGCGCGGAGGCGTTGTCCGCGACGGACGACCAGGAGCCCGGACACCTGACCCCGTTGCAGGATCGCCTCGCCCTGACCCGGTCGGCCATGGAGAACACCGTCACCTCGTTCCGGCCGGTCACCACCGATGGCCGCCAGGCCGGGCAGCCCCACGCCGACATCCGGCCCGGTACGACCACGACACGCTTCGTGAGCTCGCTGGAACCGAGCTTCCGCGCTCAGGAGATGAGCTTCGCCGTCTCCGCCATCGCCAGGAACGTCGAGCTGATCCTCGCGGCGCGCGGGCGCACCCTGTGGCAGCGGCTCATCGGGCAACGCCCCGAAGGCGCCACCGCGACCCTGGCCTCGGCCCAGGAACGCGCCGGTGCGCACACCGAGCGGCATTCGGCGTGGCTGCGCAACAGTGTCCGCGGCGCGATCGCCCTGGCTCTCGCCGTGCTGGTCGCGGAGCAGTCGGGTGTGCAGCACAGCTTCTGGGTGGCCTTCGGAACCCTGGCCGTTCTGCGCTCCAGCGCCGTGCTGACCGGGCAGAACTCGCTGCGGGCGATCGCCGGCACCGCGGTCGGCATCATCATCGGCGGTGGCCTGATCTACCTGATCGGATCGAACACCACGTTCCTGTGGATCCTGCTCCCCATCGCCGTGCTCTTCACCGGCCTCGCACCGGCCACCATCTCCTTCGCCGCGGGTCAGGCCGGCTTCACCGTCTCGATCCTGATCCTGTTCAACCTCCTCGAACCCGTCGGCTGGACCGTGGGCATCGTGCGGATCGAGGACGTCGCGATCGGATGCGCCGTGAGTGTCGTCGTGGGAACGCTGTTCTGGCCCCGCGGCGCCGCGCCCCTCCTCGGCCACGCCCTCGCGGAGGGGTTCTCGGAGAGCACCCGGTATCTGCGCGGCGCGATCGCCTACGGCGTGACCCGCTGCGACAGCCTCGTACGGACCGCTCCGCTCCCGGACGAGGAGCGCTACCGTGCCGCGGCGGCGGCCAGGCGGCTGGACGACGCCTTCCGCGGGTTCCTCGCGGAACGCGGCACCAAGCACCTTCCGCTGACCGACGTCACCACTCTGGTGACCGCCGTCGCCGTGCTCCGGCTCACCGCCGACGCCGTACTCGACCTGTGGGAGCGGGACCAGGGGCAGTCGGGTGCCGACCGTACCGCCGCACGCTCGGAGATCGATCGCTCGGGGGACGCGCTGCTCTCCTGGTACGAGGCGGCGGCGAACGCCATGACGGGGTTCGGCGACGTTCCCGAGGCGCAGCCCAGGGACGTCGGGGCCGACGAACGGCTGATCCAAGCGGTCGAGCGTGACCTCGGCGACGAGAAGAGCGAGCAGTCACCGACCGCCATCCGGGTCGTGTGGACCGCCGACCACCTCGAGGCCGCGCGGCGGCTGCAGCGGCTCGTCCTGAAGCCGGCCCGTGCCGTGGCCGAGCGGCAACGCGAGCACAACGCCCGCCTGGGCCTGTTCCGGCCCTCCGCACGCCCCCACGGGAGGAGGACGCGGGTGGGCTAGTGGAGGTGTGCGGGGTCTGCGGAGGGGTGGGCCCGGGCGGCCTGCAGGAGTTTCGCGGCGCCGCGGACCGCCGCGGTGTGCGGCGCGGGGACGGGCTGGACCGGCGCGTGCAGTCGGTCGGCGAGGCGATAGGTGATGTCGGGCCGCAGCGCGCCGCCCCCGGCGAGGAGGGCGCCCCGGTGCAGGGCCTCGAACGTCTCCGAGGTGTGGTCCTGCTCCAGCATGGTGGTCACCATGGCGACGACCGCCTCGGTGATCCTCGCGGGCGGGGTGCGGCTGTCCAGGTCGCTGGTGCCCAGGGCGGTGTGGCGCGCGTCGGTCACCGCGCCGTCGGCGAGCAGCGTGACCTCGGTGAGGTGCGCGCCGATGTCCACGACGAGCAGGGGACAGGTCGGGTCGGCGTCGGCGGCGATGGCCACGGCGCGCGCGGTCGGGACGGTCAGGACCGAACGCGGGCGCAGGATGTCGACCGCGGTGCGGGCTTGGGCCCGGTAGGCGATTCCCCCCAGTACGGGCGTGGTCAGGACGACCAGCGGACGGCCGAAGCGGGGCAGGCGATGGCCGAGCAGCCGGTTCAGCATCCGGGCGGTTCCGGGTGCGTCGACGATGGTGCCGCGCCGGATGGGGTAGGTGGCGCCGGTGCCGGGGAAGGTCACCGTGGGCACGTCGAGGATCATGCGCCGCCCCGACATCCAGGCACGCGTGCGGGCGCTGCCCAGGTCGAGGGCGATACCGGCATACGGCCGGCCCCGGGACCACGTGCGGTGCCGGACGGGCGCGGGGCCGGGCCCCTGTGGAATCGTCACCGTCTGGCCTCCCGGACGTGTTGGCACCGGCCGCAGTAGCGCGCTTGCGGCACGATCATCAGTTGTTCGCGGGCCATGGGCCTGCGGCACAGGTGGCAGATTCCGTACTGGCCCCGGTCCATCCGTGCGAGGGCGGCTTCGACGTCGGTCAGGACCATGGCCGCGGAGGCCGCGAGCTTGACGCGGACCTCCATCTGGGCGCCGGTCCGCCGGTCGAGAAACGCGTCGGCACGGGTCGCGGCGTCCGAGAGCTGCTGCAGTTGCTCCCGGCGGAACAGGAGCTGCTCGCGCAGGTTCTCGCGCAGTGCGGCGAAGTCCTCGGGGGACAGAGCCGTATCGCGGTCGTCGATGATCTGGTGGTTCACCCATTCACCCCCGGGCAGTGCGGGCGGGCGGTTGTCAGCCGGCGTTACGCTGGCAGGGGACGCAGAACGGCGTGTGGGGCAGGATTTCCAGACGCTCGACCGGGATCGTTTCGGAACAGTTCCGGCAGACGCCGTAGCTGCCGTCCCGGACCCGGGCGAAGGCGGCCTCGACCTCGGTGAGTACGCGCTTGACGGTCTCTTTCTGCGCGACCATCGCCTGCTCCTGCCCGCCCGCCGCGACCTCGCCCATGGCACGTAGCTGCAACAGGCGGGAGGAACGTTCGTGTTCGAGGCGCTGGACGGCCTCGTGCGCCGTCAGCCGCTCACGGCGGGTTCCGGCCTGGGGCGTATCGAGTGACATGGTGGTTCCTTCCTTCGACGGGGAGGCGGGTCGCGCCGGGAGGCGCATCGGCGGGGGAGCGAGGGCCGGGGGAGCGGGGACCGGGGGAGGGCGGCTGTGGTTCATGCCTTCACCGTCGTCGCAAGGCCACGCGGAAACCATCGGGAGCGATACCCATCTCCTGCCTGTCCTGGACCCCATCGCGGCCTGGGCGCCACAGGTCCAGGAAATGGGCATTGATGCCCATCGACGCTGGTCCAGGAAGCGGGCAGCCTGGCAGTGGGCCGGTCAGGACCGGTGGCCGCGGCTCATCTTCGGAATGTGCGGTGACCGACCGCAGAGACAGGGCCCTGTCGCACACAGCCGTGTCACACAGAGAAAGGCGTCATCGGGGTGTCCCTGTTCTGGCGGGTCTTCGCGCTGAACGCGGTCGTGCTGGGAAGCGCCACCGCGCTGCTGCTGTGGGCTCCCGTGACCGTCTCCGTGCCCGTGGTGCTGACCGAGGCGGTCATCCTCGTGGCCGGCCTGGTCGTCATGCTGGTCGCCAACGCGGCCATGCTGCGGATCGGCCTGGCCCCGCTCGACCGGCTCACCCGTCTGATGGCCACCGTCGATCTGCTGCGCCCCGGGCAGCGGCTGCCGGAAAGGGGCCGCGGCGAGACCGCCGAACTGATCCGCACCTTCAACGCGATGCTCGACCGCCTCGAGCACGAACGTGCCTCCAGCAGCGCCCGCGTCCTGCTCGCACAGGAAGCGGAGCGGCGCCGCATCGCACAGGAACTGCACGACGAGGTGGGTCAGAGCATGACCGCGATCCTGCTCGCGCTGGAGCGGGCCGCCGACGACGCGGACGAGCCCCTGCGCGGTGAGCTGCGGCAAGTGCAGGAGATCACCCGGGGGAGCCTGGACGAGGTGCGCCGTCTGGCGCGTCGTCTGCGGCCGGGCGTGCTGGAGGACCTCGGTCTGATCAGTGCCCTGACCTCGCTGACCGAAGAGTTCTCCACACACGTCGGGCTGCGCGTGGTGCGCCGCTTCGACACCGGCCTGCCGGTGCTGGACCCGCAGACGGAGCTGGTGCTGTACCGCGTCGCCCAGGAAGCCCTGACGAACGCGGCCCGCCATGCCGAGGCGAGCCAGGTCGAGGTGAGCCTCCGCCACACCGAAGAGGCCGTCGTGCTCGCCGTCGTCGACGACGGCCGCGGAAACGGAGTCGCCCGCGAAGGGGCGGGAATCCGCGGCATGCGCGAGCGGGCCCTGCTGATCGGGGCCACGCTGGACGTCACCTCTCCACCGCGGGCCGGCACACAGGTCCGGCTGACCGTGCCCCTCGTCAGGAAGCAGCCATGAGCACGCCCCACACCTCCGTGATCCGCATCCTCCTCGCCGACGACCACGCGCTGGTACGTCGCGGTGTCCGGCTCATCCTCGACCGGGAGCCGGACCTCGAGGTCGTCGCCGAGGCCGGGGACGGTGCGGAGGCCATCGACCTGGCCCGCACCCACGACGTCGACTTGGCCGTGATGGACATCGCCATGCCCCGGATGACCGGCCTGCAGGCCACCCGGGAACTCCTCGCGCTCAAGCCGCACGTGCGGGTGCTGATGCTGACCATGCATGACAACGAGCAGTACTTCTTCCAGGCACTGAAGGCCGGAGCCAGCGGATATGTGCTGAAGTCCGTGGCCGATCGCGACCTGGTGGCGGCCTGCCGGGCCGCCATGCGGGACGAGCCCTTCCTGTATCCCGGCGCGGTCACCGCGCTCGTCCGCAACTACCTGGACCGTGTCCGCCAGGGCGAGGAGCCCCCGGAGCGGGTGCTGACGGCGCGCGAGGAGGAGGTGCTCAAGCTCGTGGCCGAGGGCCATTCCTCCAAGGAGATCGCCGAGATGCTCTTCATCAGCATCAAGACCGTTCATCGGCATCGGGAGAACCTGCTGCACAAACTCGGCCTGCGGGACCGGCTGGAACTCACCCGCTACGCGATTCGCGTCGGCCTCATCGAGGCCTGAACCCCCCTGACCGCCTCAGGGCCCCGGCCCCCTACCCCCGAACCGGGGCCCTGAGGCTCGACACCGCGGCCGTCAGATCACCATCGAGACCGAAGGGGCGGGGATGGCCCGGTACGTGCCTGTCCTTCCGCGCCGCCCCCATGGTCCGGCGGTGGTGCCGGCGATTCTGCTCGCCGCTCTCATCATCGTGCTCAGCCTGTCCGCTCCGGGCGGCGAGAACTCTCGGGCGTCCGTCGGCCCGGTCTCCGCCGGTACGGCGTTCATCGGTACGGCGTCCATCAGTACTGCGCGCGGCGCCGAGGTCGTGTCGGTGCACAGCGACACGCACACGAACCATGGGGATCCCGCCCTCACCGCCGCTTCCGTTCGAAACCTTCGGGATGCCGCCGGCGAGCGTCCGGCTCCACCGCTCTGCGTCCCGGGCGCGTCACGCGGCGGCCCGGCCGTCAACCCGCTCCAGCCCGCGCGGCCCCCGCTCTCGGCGCTGGGCCCCTGCGCATCCGGGCAACCCCCGCACCGTCACGGGGTACGGGCACCTCCCTCCCCCTCCGGCATCTGAACCTCCTTCCCTGCTTCCTCACTTTCTTGGCCGCGGCCGGTGTCCTGGCCGCGGCATGCCTGCCGGAGGCCCCCCTGTGAACCGATCCGCGCACATCAGAGGCCTGATCGCCCTCGCCGCTGTCGCACTTTCCCTGTACGTCGCCCTCACCGTGCCCGTCACCCTCGGACTCGATCTGCGGGGCGGCACCCAGATCGTGCTGGAGACCCGCCCCACCGTCCCCACCGACACCGACACCGACACCGATGCCGACTCCGACGCCACGGATCGCACTGTGGAGGTGCTGCGCGGCCGCATCGACGCGCTCGGTGTCGCCGAACCCACCGTCACCCGCTCCGGCAGCGACCGGATCGTCGTCGAACTGCCCGGCCTGCAGGATCCACGGAAGGCGGCCGACGTGCTCGGCCGCACCGCCCAGCTCACCTTCCACCAGGTACTGGGTACGGGGGTCAGCTCCGGCGGCGAATCGGATCCCCTGCCCAAGCGGCCCCGCGAGCAGGTGATGCCCGACGAGTCGGGCGCCCTGCTGCGCCTGCGGGACGCCTCCCTGACCGGCAACGACGTGGACAAGGCGGCCGCCCGCTTCGACCCGCAGGGCGGTGCCGGATGGCACGTGACCGTCGACTTCACAGGAGCCGGTGAAGGGCGCTGGGCCCGCCTGACCGGCGAGGCCGCGTGTCACGCGACCGGGGATCCCACCCGCCGGGTCGCCATCGTCCTGGACAACAAGATCATTTCTTCGCCGCAGGTCGATCCGTCGGTGGCGTGCCGGTCCGGCATCAACGGTGGCTCCACCCGGATCACCGGGTCCTTCGACGACACTGAGGCCAAGGAACTGGCCCTGCTCATCAACGGCGGCGCCCTGCCGGTACCGGTCGAGACCATCGAACAGCGCACCGTCGGCGCGACCCTGGGGGCAGAGGCCATCGCGGCCGGCGCCTGGGCCGCCGTGATCGGTACCGCTCTGACCGCACTGTTCATCATCGCCGTCTACCGGATCATGGGCGCCTTGGCCACCGTGGCCCTGGCCTGCTACGGACTGATCTCCTACGCCGCGCTCGCCGCTCTCGGCGCCACCCTGACACTGCCGGGCCTCGCCGGGTTCGTCCTCGCCATCGGCATGGCGGTCGACGCCAACGTGCTGGTCTTCGAACGCGCCCGCGAGGAGTACGCCTCTCGCCGTCGGCCCACTCCACGGTCGTCGCTGACCGCCGGCTTCCGCCAGGCCTTCAGCGCGATCGCCGACTCCAACATCACCACATTGATCGCTGCCGGCCTGCTGTTCCTCCTCGCCTCCGGGCCCGTGCGCGGGTTCGGAGTCACTCTGGGGATCGGCGTACTCGCCTCCATGGTCAGCGCCCTGGTCATCACGCGTGCCCTGGCCGACTACGCGGTCGCCCGTCCCCGCCTGCACCGCCGCCCGAGGCTGACGGGCATCGCCCACACCGGCATCGTCCGCGATCGTCTCGGCCGCACCGCCCCGAACCTGATGGGCCACCCGCGCCGGTGGCTGGCCGCCTCCGCCGCCGTCCTTGTCGTCGCCGCTTCCGGGATCGCCGTACGCGGCCTCGACTTCGGCGTCGAATTCACCGGTGGCCGTCTCGTCGAATACACCACCGCCACTCCCGTCGATCCTGACCGGGCCCGCAGCGCGCTCGCCGACGCCGGATTCCCCCGGGCCGTCGTCCAGAGTTCCGGCGAGAACCAGCTCACCGTCCGCACCCGGCAGTTGAGCGACGCCCAGGCGGCGGCCGTCACCGAAACCGTCAACGGACTGGCAGGCCGGACCGACACGATCCGGGACGAAGCCATCGGGCCCAGTCTCGGCAAGGAACTTCGTCAAGGTGCCCTCATCGCCCTGCTGGTCGCCCTGGGCGCCCAACTCGTCTATCTCGCGGCACGTTTCCGTTGGCTGCTGGGATCCTCCGCGGTCGCCGCACTCGCCCACGACGTCGTGATCCTCATCGGCGTCTTCGCCTGGCTCGGCAAGCCCGTCGACGGCGTCTTCCTGGCCGCGCTGCTGACCGTCATCGGCTACTCCGTCAACGACTCCGTCGTCGTCTTCGACCGGATCAGGGAAATCGGCCGCCGTGAGGGCGAGGGGCCCTTCGCCCGCATCGCCAACCAGGCTCTCCTGCAGACGCTGCCCCGCACCGTCAACACCGGCATGGGGGCCGCCTTCATTCTCACCGCACTGGCCGTTCTCGGCGGAGACACCCTGACCGACTTCGCCCTCGCCCTGCTCATCGGCCTCGCGGTGGGCACCTATTCCTCGATGTTCACCGCCACACCGCTGGCCATCGAACTGCACAGGATCCGCAGGTGAGTTCCGCTTCGGAAGCGCCCGGCGGCGCCGTGGCGTGTCCCGTCGGCGGGACACGCCACGGCACCGCGGGACCGCCCCGCGGCGCATCCGCGCTGCACGCGTCGCAGCGCATCGACCGGTAAGTCAACTCATCTGCCGCCAAGGACAGTTCGCCGGGACGACCGACAGGTAAAGGGCCGTACGGACTTCGTTCTCCCTCCCGCGCTGGGCATTCTCTGTTGGTCACCCTGCCGGGCACCCCGCTGGTCGGCCGCGGACGCGACGAGCCCGACGGATCGATGAATCGGCCAGGTCGAACCGAATCCAGCCGCGACAGATGAACGTTGAGGAGTAGCCGATGATCCCGTTGTCCTTCGCTCAGCGCCGGCTGTGGTTCCTGCACCGGCTGGAGGGGCCGTCCGCGACCTACAACATCCCCTTCGCGCTGCGCCTGGAGGGGGAGCTGGACACGGCGGTCCTGGCGGCGGCGGTGGCGGATGTCGTCTCCCGGCACGAGAGTCTGCGCACCCTGCTCGTGGAGAACGGGCACGGCGTTCCCGAGCAGCGGATCCTGCCGGCCGAGGAGGCGGTGGCGCCGTTCCGGGTGGTCGACGTGGCCGCCGACGCGGTGGGCGACGCGATGCTCGACGTCGTGCGTACGGGGTTCGAGCTGGACAGGGACCTGCCCCTGCGGACCGCCGTGTTCCGTGTCTCGCCACGCGACCACACGGTGGTGTTCGTGTTCCACCATGTCGCGGCGGACGGGGCGTCGATGGCGCCGTTCGTCAGGGATCTGCTGTCGGCGTACGAGGCGCGCGGGCGCGGTGCCGCGCCCAACTGGGCTCCGCTGCCGGTCCAGTACAAGGACTACACCGTGTGGCAGCGGCAGATGCTCGGCGACGAGGACGACCCCGACAGCGTCGCCGCGGAGCAGCTGGAGCACTGGCGCCGCGAACTCGCCGGGGTGCCGCAGCCGGTCCAACTGCCCCTGGACCGGCCGCGGCCCGGCTCGGCCGGCCACGGCGGCGCCGAGGTCATGTTCGAGCTGGAACCCGAGTTGCTGTCCGGGGTGCGGAAGCTGGCGGCGGAGCACGGTGCCACGGCGCCGATGGTCGCGCAGGCTGCCCTGGCGGTGCTGCTGCACCACCTCGGCGCCGGCGACGATCTGACGATCGGCAGTCCGATCGAGGGCCGCGCCGACGAACAACTCGAGGACCTGATCGGGTTCTTCGCCAACACCTGGGTGCTGCGCGTCGACCTGTCGCGCAATCCGGCGTTCGGCGACCTGCTGGACCAGGTGCGGGAGCGGGCGCTCGCCGCCTACGACCACCAGGACGTCCCCTTCGAGCACTTGGTGGAACTCCTCAACCCCGACCGCACCACCGCCTACCAGCCGCTGTTCCAGGTGATGCTGGCCTGGCAGTTCGTCTGGCCGGAGATCGAGGTGCCCGGCCTGCGCGGCACGCTTGTCTGGCCGGGCACCGAGACGGCGAAGTTCGACTTGTTCCTCAACATCGTCCCCGACGCCTCCGGGCGGGCGTACGGACGCCTGGAGTACGCGACGGAACTGTTCGACCACGCGACGGCCGAGACCCTCGTCGACCGCTATGTGCGGGTGCTGCGGCAGGTGGTCGCCGATCCCCGGACCGGGCTCGGCGCGGTGGACGTGCTCACCGAGACCGAGCGGGCCGGGCTGGCCCGGTCGAACGAGACGGCGGCACCCGTGCCGGCGGCGACGGTCCCGGAGCTGGTCACCGCCCAGGCGGTACGCACCCCGCAGGCGACCGCCGTGGTGTGCGGGCGGACCTCGTTGTCGTACGGGGAGCTGGAGGTCAGGGCGGGCCGGCTGGCCGCGGTGCTGCGCGAACAGGGGGTGGGGCCGGACGTCCTGGTGGCCGTGGCGCTGCCGCGTTCGGCGGACCTGGTCGTCGCCCTGCTGGCCGTCCTCAAGGCCGGCGGCGCCTACCTGCCGATCGACCCCGCCTTCCCTTCCGCACGCGTCGGTCTCCTGCTCGACACCGGACGCCCGGCCCTGGTGCTCACCGACCACGACACCGCGCACACCGTGGCCGGCTGCCGGCCCCCGCTCCTGCACCTCGACGACCTGGACCTCGACCTGAGCCTGGACGGCCCCGTCGTCGACGCCTCGACGGCCGGCATCGGGCCCGACCACCTCGCGTACGTGATGTTCACGTCCGGATCGACCGGGACCCCCAAGGGCGTCGCCGTCACCCACGCCGGTGTCGTCAACGGCGTGCAGGACCTGGCCCGGCGCACCCGGGTCGAGGCCGGTTCGCGGGTACTCGCGGCGACCTCGGTGAACTTCGACGTCAGCGTCTTCGAGATCTTCACCGCGCTGACCGCCGGAGCGAGCGTCGAGATCGTCCGCGACATCCTCGAACTCGCCGAGCGCGGCGCCTGGTCGGGCACCACCATCAGCGCCGTACCGGGGCTGGTGTCCGCGCTCCTCGACCAGCTCACCGCCGACGGCTCCAGCGCCCTCAGCCTCGACGTCGAGACCGTCATGTTCGCCGGTGAGGAGCTCTCCGGCGACCTGGTCCGCAGGGTGCGTCAAGCGCTGCCGGGCACCCGCGTCGTCAACGCCTACGGACAGACCGAGAGCTTCTACGCCTCCACGTTCACCGTTCCGCGGGAGTGGACCGGGACCGGTGCGGTACCCGTCGGCGCTCCGCTGGCCAACATGCGGGCCCACGTCCTGGGACCGGAACTGGCCCCGGTCGCGCCGGGCGTCATCGGTGAGCTGTACGTGGCGGGCCCGGTCGCCCGCGGGTACCACCGGAACGGCGCCGCCACCGCGGAGGGCTTCGTCGCCTGCCCGTTCGGCCCGCCGGGTACCCGGATGTACCGCACAGGCGACCTGGCCCGGTGGGACGCCGAGGGCCGGCTGACGTACGCCGGGCGCGCCGACGACCAGGTCAAGGTCAACGGCATCCGTGTCGAACCCACCGAGATCGAGACCGTCCTGGCCCAGCACCCCGCCGTCATCCGGGCCGCCGTCACGGTGTGCGAGGACCCCTCCGGCAGCAGGCGGCTCGTCGGCTACGTGGTGGCGGTGGACGGCGGTGCCGGGGACGGCGACTTCGCCCTGGACGCCGGTGTCTCGGTGGCCGACTTGCGGCGGTTCGCGGCCAGGCGGCTGCCCGACTACATGGTGCCCGCCCACCTGCTGGTCCTCGACCGGCTGCCGCTGACCCCGAACGGGAAGCTGGACCGGGCCGCTCTGCCCGAGCCGCAGTTCGCGGGCGCCGAGTACCGGGCGCCGCGCGGCGCGGCGGAGCGGGTGCTGGCCGAGGTGTACGCCGATGTGCTGGGCGCCGGGCCCGAACAGATCGGTGCCGACGACGACTTCTTCGCCGGTGGTGGGGACAGTATCCGTTCCATCCAGGTGGTGGCGCGGGCCAAGGCGCGCGGTGTCGTCGTCAGTACGCGGGAGATCTTCGAGTACCGTACGGTCGCCCGGCTCGCGGAACTGGTCGAAGATCGCACCGAAGAGGAGCGGGTGACGCTGGCCGAGCTGGACGGCCGGGGTGTCGGCTGGGCGCCGCTGCCGCCGACGGCGGCACACGTGCTCGCGCTGGGCGGTGGCATCGGCCGGTTCTGCATGTCCGCGCTGCTGACTCTGCCCGAGGACATCGACCGCGCGGGACTGGTGGCCACCCTGCAGGCCGTACTGGACCGGCATGACGTCCTGCGCTCCCGGCTCGACCGCCGGCGGCCGGGCCTGTGGATGGAGGCGGCCGGCCACGTGGACGCAGCCGTGCTGCTGCGCGAGGTCCCCTGTCGCGCGGCCGACGCGCGGACCGAACTGGACGCGGCCGCCGGCCGCCTCGACCCGGACACCGGCGTGATGGCGCAGTTCGTGCGGCTGACCTGCGACACCGGCCCGGACCGGCTGCTGATCGTGCTGCACCACCTGGTCGTCGACGGGGTGTCGTGGCGGATCCTGCTCCCGGATCTGGTGGCCACCTGGAAGCAGGTCCGATCCGGCACCGCCCCGCGACCGGCGGACAGCGGCACTTCGCTGCGCCGATGGACCCACGCCCTGGCCGAGGAAGCCGTCCGCCCCGAGCGGATCGCCGAACTGCCCCTGTGGCAACGGATCCTGGACGGCGACGAACCGGTCCTGGGGGCAAGGGAGTTGGACGGCGTACGTGATGTCGCCGCCACCGTGGAAACGGTGCGCGTCAGCGTCCCGGCCGACGTCACCAGGACCCTGCTCGACACCCTGCCCACGGTCTTCCGCGGCGGCGTCGACGACGGCCTGCTGGCCGGGCTCGCCCTGGCCCTGGCGCGCTGGCGGCGGACACGCGGGGTGTCCGGAGCCCCGGCGTCATCGGCACTGGTCCGGCTGGAGGGCCACGGCCGGGAGGAACACCTGGTGCCCGGGGCGGACCTGTCCGGCACGCTCGGCTGGTTCACCGCCATGTACCCGGTCCGCCTGGACGTCACCGGTATCGACCTGGCGGACGCGTTCGCGGGCGGCGCGGCGGCCGGCCAGGCGGTCAAGGCCGTCAAGGAACAGCTGCGCGCGGTACCGGACGCCGGTCTCGGCTACGGTCTGCTCGCCCACCTCAACCCCGAGACCGCCACCGTGCTGGCCGGGGCGCGCCGCCCGCAGATCGGCTTCAACTACCTCGGCAAGGCCTCCGGTACGGACATCCCCGAGGAACTCCGCGGCCTGGGCTGGGCGCCGGACACCACACACGCCGACCTGATCGCCGCACCCGACGCGGACATGAGGGTGCTGTCCGCGCTGGAGATCAACGCGGTCGCCACCGACACCGGGAACGGCGAGGAACTCACCGCCCACTTCGGTTTTCCCACCGGCGTTCTGTCCCGCGAGGAGGTCGGCGAACTGGCCGGTCTGTGGGTCCGGGCGCTCACCGCCCTGGCCCTGCACACCACCACTGCCGACGCCGGCGGACTGACCCCCAGCGACGCGCCTCTGGTCACGGTGGCCCAGCAGGAGATCGACACCTGGGAGACCCGCTTCGGCCGGCTCGCCCAGGTATGGCCGGCCACCCCCGCACAGTCCGGGCTGCTGTTCCACGCGATGCTCGCCGGATCCTCCTTCGACGCCTACCACATGCAACTCGTGTTCCACCTGTCCGGCGAGGTCGACGCAGAACGGATGCGCCGCGCCGGACAGGCGCTCCTGGACCGCCACCCCGCCCTGCGCGCGGCGTTCGTCGACCGGGCGGACGGCGATCTCGTCCAGGTGATACCGGAATCGGTGACGCTGCCGTGGCAGCGCCTCGATCTGACGGCGGCCGAAGAGCCGGAGCGCACCGAGGAGTTCGAGCGGTTCCTCGACCGGGACCGGACCACCTACTTCGACGCGGACATCCCACCGCTGATCCGGCTGGCCCTGGCCGTCCTCGAACCCGACCGGGCCGAACTCGTACTGACCGCCCATCACGTGCTGTTCGACGGCTGGTCCACTCCGCTGCTCATGCGTGACCTGCTCCTGCTCTACGCCGCCGACGGCGACCCGGCCGCTCTCGCCCCGACGCGCGACTACGCCGACTTCCTCACCTGGCTCACGCACCACGACCACGAGGAATCCGGGCGCGTCTGGGCGGCCGAACTCGACGGTGTGCAGGAACCCACTCTGCTCGTGCCGCACGCGGGAACCCGTCACGATTCCGCGGGCATCGGCGCCATCGAAGTGGTGTTCGAGGGCAAGCAGGGCCTGTCCCGCCGGGCCGCCGAGCTCGGCGTCACCCTCAACACACTCGTGCAAGGTGCCTGGGCCGTTCTCCTCGCCCATCTCACCGGGCACTCCGACATCGTCTTCGGAGCCACCGTGTCCGGGCGCCCGCCCGCGGTGAAGGACGTCGACGACATGGTCGGGCTGTTCATCAACACCATCCCCGTCAGGGTGCGTTGTGACCGGCGGACCACCTTCGCCGACCTGCTCACAGAGTTGCAGAACCGGCAGGCGGCCCTGCTCGACCATCACCAGCACAGCCTCGCGGAGATCCAGCAAGCCACCGGGCTGACCACACTGTTCGACACGATGGTCGTGTTCGAGTCGTATCCCATCGACCGGGAAGCCATCGGCGAGGCCAACTCCGCCGCCGGTGTCGCCATCACCGGGCTGCGCCCGTTCGCGGGCTCGCACTACCCGGTCATCCTGGCCGCTGCGGCCGATCCGCAGCTTCAACTGGTCCTGCAATACCAGAAGGACCTGCTGGACCAGGAGTCCGCGGCCGACATCGTCGCGCGGTTCGTGCGGGTGCTGGAGCAGGTGGCCGCCGCGCCCGAGGCCCCGCTCAGCTCCATCGAGGTGCTCGGCGAGGACGAACGCGACCGCCTGGTACGGCAGATCAACGACACCGCCCGCCCGGTCGCCGCGACCACCCTGCCCGACGCCTTCGAGGAACAGGTTGCCCGCACCCCCGACGCGGTCGCGGTCATCGGCGAGCACGAGAGCCTCACCTACGCCGAGTTCAACGCCCGCGCCAACCGCCTCGCGCACTGGCTCATCGAACAGGGCGCCGGCCCCGAACAGCTCGTCGCCGTCAGGATCCCCCGCTCGGTGGACCTGCTGGTCGCCGTGTACGGCGTGGTCAAGGCCGGCGCCGCCTACGTACCGCTGGACACCGAGCTGCCCGCCGAACGCGTACGCCACATCCTGGCGAGCGCGAACCCGCTGCTGCTCCTCGAAGACACCCTGCCGGACACGGCGGGCCACCCGGAGTCCGACCCCGAGCGCACCCTGTCGCCGGACAACGCCGCCTACGTCATCTTCACCTCCGGCTCCACCGGCGGCCCCAAGGGCGTCCCCGTGGCCCACCGCTCGATCACCAACCGGATCGAATGGGGCCTGGAACACTTCCAGGTCACGGTCGAGGACCGGATGCTGATGAGCACCTCGGCGAGCTTCGACGCCTCCGTGCCGGAGATGTTCTCCAACCTGCAGATGGGCGCCGGTGTCGTGGTGGCCAGCGCCGAGGGCCGCCGCGACCCCGCCTACCTGGCGGACCTGATCCGGCGGGAGCAGGTGACCGCCGCGTTCTTCGTGCCCTCCCTGCTCTCCGCCTTCGTCACCGAACCCGCCGCCCAGGACTGCACCAGCCTGCGCTGGATCGAGGTCGCCGCCGAAGCCTTCCCCGCAGCCCTGGCCAACCGCTTCACCGACCTGCTCCCCACCTGCTCCGCCCACAACCTCTACGGCCCCACCGAGGCCACCGTCGAGGTCACCGGCTGGCAGCATGTGCCCGGTGCCGACCGCGTCCCGATCGGCACCCCGATCTGGAACAACCAGGTCTACATCCTCGACGCGGCGCTGCGCCCGGTCGCCCCCGGCGTCGCCGGCGAGCTCCACCTCGCCGGGACCTGCCTGGCCCGCGGCTACCTCGGCCAGAGCGCACTGACCTCCGAGCGGTTCGTGGCCTGCCCCTTCGGCCCCGCCGGCGCCCGCATGTACCGGACCGGCGACCTGGTGAGGTGGAACAAGGACGGCCAGGTCGAGTACATCGGCCGCACCGACTCCCAGGTCAAGGTCCGCGGCTTCCGCATCGAACTCGGCGAGATCGAGCACGTCCTGTCCGGACATCCCTCGGTCGCACAGGCGGCGGTCGTGGTCCGTGAGGACCAGAAGGGCGAGCAGCGCCTGGTCGCCTACGTCGAACCCGACCCCGACGCCGCCGTCGCCGATGCCGCCGCCCAGGTGGAGGAGTGGCGTCACGTCTATGACGACACGTATACCGCCTCGGCCGAAGGGACGTTGGGCGAGGACTTCCAGGGCTGGAACTCCAGCTACACCGGTGAGCGGATTCCGCTCGAACAGATGCGGGAGTGGCGGGACGCGGCGGTGGCCCAGGTACTGCGGTTCGCGCCGCGCCGGGTGCTGGAGATCGGGGTGGGCTCCGGCCTGCTGATGGCGAAGATCATCGGCGAGGTCGAGGAGTATTGGGGCACCGACATCTCACCCACGGTCGTCGACCGGGTCCGGGCCCAGGCCGAGGAGGCCGGTCACGGCGACCGGGCCCGGCTCGGCGCCCAGGCGGCCGACGACCTCTCCGGGCTGCCCAGGGGCTCCTTCGACACCGTGATCATCAACTCGGTGGCGCAGTACTTCCCGAGCGCCGAGTACCTGGACCGGGTGCTGCTCCAGGCCCTGCATCTCCTCACCGACGGCGGCCGGATCATCGTCGGCGACGTCCGCAACGCCGCCACCCAGCGGATGCTGACCACCGCGGTGCAGTGCGCTGCGCACCCGCACGCCTCCTTGAGCGAGGTGCGGACGCTGGTGGAGCAGGCGTTGCTCGCCGAGCGCGAGCTGGTGGTCGCTCCGGAGTGGTTCGCCGCGTGGGCGCGTGAGCATGCCGGCGGTGTGGACATCCGGCTGAAGGCCGGGCAGGCGCACAACGAGCTGACCCGGCACCGCTACGAGGTCGTGCTGCACAAGGCGCCGACCGACGTCCTCGACCTTTCGGGTGTGCCGGCAGTGGCGTGGGGTGGGGAAGTGACCGGCCTGGCCGGTCTCGCCGGCTGCGTCGAGCGGGCGGCCGGTGGCCCGGTACGGGTGACCGGAATCCCCAACGCACGGCTGACCGAGGAGGCCGCCGCGGCGACCGGCACCCGTGGCCGAGGTAACGCCGCCGCGCCGGCCTCCACCGGTGGCCGAGGCACGCTCGCCCCCTTCGGCACGCCACTCGATCCGGAGGAAGTCGGCGTGTGGGCGCGGCGGCAGGGCCTCGACGCCGTCCTCACCTGGTCGGGCGAGACCGTCCACGCCTTCGACGCGATCCTCCTGCCCGAACGGAAGGACGAGCGGCGGACCCTCACCGGAGGGTTCGTCCCCCGTGCTGCCGCCGACCGGATCCGGGTGAACACCCCCGCGCTCGCCAAGGCGATCGGCCCGCTGCTGGCCGAACTACCCGACTACCTGCGTGGACGCCTTCCCGACTACATGGTCCCGGCCGCCGTCGTACCGCTCTCGCGGCTCCCGCTCAACCCGGCCGGAAAGATCGACCGACGAGCACTGCCCGCGCAGCACACGACCGCTGTGAGCAGCCGTCGGCCGCGCACCTCCCACGAGGAGAAACTGTGCGCCCTCTTCAGCGAACTGCTCGGCCTGGAGAGGGTCGGCATCGACGACGACTTCTTCGCGCTCGGCGGGCACTCGCTGCTGGCCACCAGGCTGATCAACCGCGCCCGTGCCGACATGGGGATCGAGATCCCGATCCGCACGATCTTCGACCTGCCGACGGTTGCCGCGTTCGCCGAATGGTCCAGGAAGGCGGCCGCTCCCCGCCGCCTCCGGTTCGAGCCGCGCGATCACACAGGGGAGAACGCCGCGATGCCGCTGTCCTTCGCACAGCGCCGCATGTGGATCCTGCACCAACTGGACCGCGGCGCGGCGACGTACACCATCTCCCCGACGTTCCGGCTGACCGGGCCACTGGACGAGGCCGCCCTGGCCGCGGCGATCGGTGACGTGGTCGCCCGGCACGAGATTCTGCGGACCACGTATGTGACGGACGCCGACGGTGAGCCTCAGCCGGGCATCCTGTCGGCGGCACAGGCGCCGGTGCGGGTGCCGGTGGTCGAGGTGGCGCCCGAGGACGAGTCCCGGGCGATCGACGAGGCCGCCGCGCACCGGTTCGACCTGACGACCGAAATACCTTTGCGGGCAACTCTGTTGCGCCGCTCTGCCCAGGAACACGTCCTTGTCCTGGTCATCCACCACATCGCCACGGACGGCAGCTCGGGAGCGCCGCTCGCTCGCGACCTGGCCGAGGCCTACACCGCGCGCCTGGACGGCCGGGCACCGCAGTGGGAGCCGTTGGCCGCGCAGTACAAGGACTACGCGCTATGGCAGCGCGAGTTGCTCGGCGACATCGCGGACCCGGACAGCCTGGCCGCGGCGCAGAGCGAGTACTGGCGCAAGGAACTGGACGGCGTGCCACAGCCGTTGAACCTGCCGCTGGACCGCCCGAGGCCCGCGGTGAGGAGCTCCGAGGGCGACCTGGTCGACGTCACGGTGGGACCGGAGTCCGCGGCCCGCCTGCGGAAACTGGCCGACGAACGCGGGACGACCCTGTCGATGGTCCTCCAGTCCGCGCTGGGCGTGCTGCTCGGCAAGCTGGGCGGCGGCGAGGACGTGCCGATCGGCAACCCGATCGCCGGCCGTACCGATGAAGGGCTGGCCGACATGGTCGGGTTCTTCGTCAACACCCAGGTGCTGCGGGTGGACCTCTCCGGCAACCCGTCGTTCGTGGATCTGCTCACACGGGTGCGGGACAAGGCACTGGCGGCCTACGAGCATCAGGACCTGCCGTTCGACATGCTGGTCGAGGGCCTCGACCTCGAGCGCTCCGCTGCGTACCAGCCGCTGTTCCAGGTGATGTTCGCCTGGCAGAACTTCGACAAGCGGGAACTCGAACTCCATGGACTCAAGGTGGAGTTCGAGCAGCACCTCACGTACACCGCCCAGACCGACCTGATGGTCAGCATGGCCGAGGACGGTTCCGGGGCCCTGCGCGGCGACCTCATCTACGCGACCGAGCTGTTCGACAGAGAAACGGCCGAGGCGTTCGCTGCCGGGTTCGTGTCGGTGCTGGACGCGTTGGCCGCCGCCCCCCGGTCGCCGGTCGGTGCGATCGAGCTGCCGGAGGCCGGACCGGCGCGGCCCACGCGGCACACGAGCGACCGTGGCCCACGCGACGCCCGCGCGGACAACGTGAGCAGCCACGGTCCGCGCAACGCGCACGAAGAGAAACTGTGCGCCCTTTTCGGTGAATTGCTCGGACTGCAGGGGGTCGGTTTCGACGACGACTTCTTCGCGCTCGGTGGGAACGCGGAGCTTGCCACCCGCCTCAGCGCCCGTATCCGCGAGAAGTTCGGCATCGATCTGCCCCTCACGACGATCACCGGCCATCCCACGGTGGCCGAGCTCGGCGGTCTGGTCATCGTCGGCGGTACACCGGACGACCAGAGCGACTCGTACGGGGTCGTGCTGCCGCTGAACAGGGATCCCGGTACGGGCGAGCCGCCCCTGTGGTTCTTCCACGGAGGCGGCGGCCTGGGCTGGGCGTTCTTCACCTTCGCCCCGCACGTGAAGGACCGCGCGGCCTACTCGTTGCAGTCCCGCGGTTCCAACGGCAAGGACCCGCTGGCGGGTTCGGTGGAGGAGATGGTCGACGACTACCTCGCCCAGATCCTCGCCCTCCAGCCGGAGGGCCCGTACCACCTGATCGGCTGGTCGTTCGGCGGCCCGGTCGTGCACGCGGCCGCGGCGGAGCTGGACCGGCGCGGCCACCGCGTCGGCCTCGTCGCCGTCCTGGACGCCCCGCCGGCGACCGACTCCCCGGACAGCCCGTTCAGGCAGGTGGCCGGCAGGACGGCGGCGATGTACCGGGGCGATGTCGAGGAGGTCTTCGGCCAGTACATGAACACCGACAACCTGGACGGATTCCTGGAGGACATGTCCAAGGTCGGTGCCAACAACCTCAACAAGATGGCCGTCTTCGCATCACCGGTCTACCGCGGCGACATGCTCTACTTCAACGCGAAGTCGGACAAGGTCGACGGGCTGTCGTCGTACGGCCCCGGCTGGCGCCCGTACGTCCTCGGCTCCCTCGACGAGTACGACATCGACGCTTCCCACCACGACCTGCACATGCCCAAGCCGGCGGGCCAGATCATGGAGGTGATCGCCCGCAAGCTGGCCGAGTGACGGCGGAGTGACGGGGGGAGGAGGAGGACGCGGGCGGTGGGCCGGATCTCAGTGCTCGCAGAGGGAGAACTCTCGTTCGTAGAGCTGCTCGTTGTGTTCGTCGACGAAGAACTTGCGTTCCCGCATGAGTTGTTCGCGGTACGTCCTGGCCTCTTCGAGCGTCATGGTCGAGGTGTCGGACCACGGTTGTTGCGGTGGCACATCGGAGGTCGAGACGATCGTTTCCGACGGGTCGACGAGGAAGAACGCGAGGATCTTGCGACAACCCGGCCGGGTGTCGTCCGCGAGGCGGAATGAGCCGACGCGGTGTTGCAGGATGTTCGGGAACGCCAGGCAGCGGCCTGCCGGGGTCGATGCCGATCCCAGCACCTGGTTCAGCGGGTCCTCGTTCTCCAGGCCGTAGACCTCACGCACCCCGTTGTCGTCGCTCTGCTCGTAGTTCGGGTCGTCGAGTGCCGCCCGGAAGCTCAGCCGGCTCTCGGTGATGTTCTCGCTGTCCCAGTAGTAGATGCCGGTCGAGACGATCCGCTCGTTCAGCATCCCCTCGACATGCCAGGACCCGCCGGCGTACTCGGGCTTGTCCGGGGTGAGTTGAATGGTGGCGAGTTTGACGATGACCTGGAGGCGGCGACCGCGCAGGTCGACCCGGGCGGATTCGTCGGGCGACTCGGGCGGGGTGAAGGCCGGGGCGTCCGGGATGGCCGGGCGGCGGGTCTCCCACCAGACGTCATGGGCCTCTTCCCATGCGCGGACGGCTTCCGCGTAGGCCGTCCCGTCATCACCGTAGGAGGACTTGCTCGGATACTCCGGCTCCGAGTCGTACCACCCGTAAGGATCGGCTTCGATCCGCAAGGGCCGTGGGTGGCGCAGATCGGTGAGCACGTTCTCCAGCAGCGGGCGCATGCTCGCGAGCAAGTCCGGCAGGACGGAGGCCAGTTCGCGATGAGAGTGGGGGTGGACGTTGTTGACGTACGAACGGAAGGTGACATCGCCGTCGTCACTGACGTCGACGTCCGTGGGCAGCCACTGGAACCTCTCCGAGAACTCGTACTTCGAGTAGCGGTCCGTCGGGTTCTTCCAAGCCTGCTCGGGTTCGCCGCTCACTCCTCTCACCAGGCAGAACAGTGAGGGATGGACCAGATCCAGTACCTGGCCGTCGGATCCGGGATGCCAGTCCTGTTCTGCTTCGGGGACCTGTTCCAGAACCCGAACCGCCTCGCGCAGCCGGGTTCTGAGCTTGTCGTCGACCAGCGTGTCCGACTGCCACACTCCGTCGACGGCGGACACCTCGACGCCGGTCCGTGCGTCCCGCAGCGCGGCGTAGTACGCGAGTTCGTCGAGCACGTAACGAACCTGAGCCTCGGTGAGGCCCTGAGCGACGGCTTCCCGCGTCCACTTGGCCACGATGTCGGCGTCGTTCATCTTGTCGAACCACCCTGGCTTCGACCGAATATGTGAGCTGCACTGCATGATCTGCAGTTCCCGCAGCGTTCGCGGTGTCGCGAACGCTATGGAACGCGACGCATGAAAAGGCAGCGGGAAAGCGGGCAGGGCAGTCAATTCTCTCGGTCCTCCCAGTCGGTGTGCGGTGGCGGGAAGGATAGTTCAGCGGACTGACATCACAGCCGTGACCGGAGCCCGGGATCCCCGTTGCCTCCCGCTTGGTCCGGTGTGCTGACGTGGGTTCAGTTGCCCAGCGACGACAGGGCCGCCGCCACCCGTTCGGAAGCCTCCGGCGGAGTGGAGGCGTGGGGAGAGAAGCGGAGTGAGTCGGTGCGTACGGTCGGGGTGACGCCCTCGGCATGCAGGGCCTTCGCCACGACGGACGGGTCGTGGTCCGGCATCGTGAAGGAGAGGATGCCCGCGCGGCGTGCCGGGTCGGTGGGGGAGAGGACGCGGGCGCCGTGTGCCTTGACCGTCTCGGTGAGTTCGGCGATCCGGGCGGCGACGGCGGCCTCGATCGCCGTGACGGTGTGTCGCTCCACCAGCTCCAGCGCGGCCGCGAACGCCGCTGCCGTCACCGGGCTGAGGTTGGTGATCGACCAGCGCCGCGCGTCCGCCGCCGGTGAGTGTTCCTCGCCGTCGAAGAGGCCGACGTCCTCGATGCCCGTCCAGCCGGTGAGGACGGGTTCCAGGGACTCCAGCGCGTGGTCGGACAGGGTCGCGAAACCCGTTGCCCAGCCCGCGCGCAGCCACTTCTGGCCGCCCGCCACCACCACGTCGGCCGCGTCCCAGTCCATCTCGGCCACGCCGAACGCCTGAATGGCGTCCACGATCAGCAACCTGTCCGGTCCGATCGCCTCGCGCAGCGCCGCGAGGTCCGCGCGGAATCCGGTGCGGAAGTCCACGGCGCTGACGGACACCGCGACGACGTCGTCCGTCAGCGCGGCACGGACCAGGTCCGGCGTGACGCCGCTGCCCGGCGCGGGGTCGAGCCAGCGGGGCGTGGCCCGGCCCAGGTCCGCGGTGCGGCGCCATGGATAGTGGTTGGCCGGGAAGTCGGTCCGCGGGGTGAGGACCACACCCGTCGGGATGCCGAGGGCGGCGTGGAACAGGCCGGTCGAGGCGTTGGGGAGCAGGACGGTGTGCCGGCTGTCGGTGCCCGCGAGGCGTGCGGCCGTGTCGCGGGCGACCGACTCCGCGCGCATCAGGCCGTCCACGGTGGTGTGGTCGGCGCGAGCGGCCTCGTCCATGGCCCGCGCGGTGGCGGCCACGGCGTCCCGTGACGGCGGACCGAACCGTGCGAAGTCGAGATACCCGGCGGGTGTGTCGAAGTGGGCTGCGTACGACGTGAGCACGGGGCTCGTCCTTCCGGGACGGTGTGGATGGGTGGCCGGGCGGGTGCGACGGCGCCCTCACCTGCTGAGCGGTGCCGTGGGGACCTCGGACCGGCGTACCGCGGGGTGGCAGCCCGGGCGCCTTCCACCCGCTTGCACGGTACGCGCCGCGCTCCGCGCCGATGGGCAGGGGGTACCGGCACGCAGCGTCGCTCTGGGAATCACCGCGCGGGAAACGGGACGGCCGGGCACCCCTGGGGGTACCCGGCCGTCCCGTTCTCGGAAGCCGGAGCCGAAGTCGGCGCCCCGGCATGGAAGCCCCGCCTCGGGCCCGTGCCTCAGTGCCCCGCCGACTCCTCAGGCCGCGCATGCCGCGGCAGCAGGAATGCCAGCAGGAACGTCAGCGCCAGCATGCCGTCCACGATCCAGAGCACCGTCTGCATGACGGAGCCGAAACCGCTGCGGAAGGCCGACGACGCGGTGGCCTGCAGTGTGGCCGGTATCCGGGCGCCGTCCTCGGGCGAGGTCACGGCGGACCGGGTGTCCTTCTCCAGACGGGCGCAGGACGCCGGGGTCGCTTCGAAATCCTTGGCGGTGGCGCGGTCCGCGGCACAGGCACGCAGGCCCGCCACGAGGCGGTCCTGGGCTTCGGGCGCGACGTGCGCGGCGGTGAGCTGTCCTCGCAGACCGTCCGAGCGGTGGTCGACGGCGGTGGCGATCCCGCCGCCCAGCAGACCGAAGAACACCGTGCCGAGGATGGCCACGCCGAAGGCGCCGCCGAGCTGCTGGACCGCGGTCATCGTGCCGGCCGCCGAACCCGTCTCGTGCTGCTCCACGCTGGCGAGCACGATGTCGAAGAACGGAGCCATGAGCAGGCCCATCCCGATGCCCGTGACGAGCAGCGACGGCAGGAGCTGCCAGGGGCCGACGTCGGACCCCACCTGGTCGAGGGTCAGCCACACGCCGAAGACACCGAGGGCCATGACCAGCGCGCCCGCCTGGAGCACGGTCCGGCCGAACCGGACCACACCCTGGGCGACGCCGAAGCCGACGATCATGCCGCCCGACCAGGGCACCATCACCAGACCCGCCTTGAGCGGCGAGTAGCCGAGGCCGATCTGGGTGTAGAGGTTGAAGACGAGCATGAAGCCCTGCATGGCCGAGAAGAAGACCAGCCCGAGGATCATGCCGCCGCTGAAGCCGCGCTTGCGGAAGAGGCTGGGGACGACCAGCGGGTCCTGGCCGGCCTTGCTGCGGCGCGACTCGTACACGGCGAAGGCGACGAAGACGACGACGGAGGCGCCCATCATCAGGAACGTCCATGCCGGCCAGTCGTACTCGCGGCCCTGGACGAGCGGGAAGATGAGAAGCAGCGCGGCCACGGAGACCAGGATCATGCCGGGGATGTCGAGCCGCGGCTTGCTGTCGGACCGGCCCTTCGGCAGGTAGCGCACGGCGCCGAGGATGGCGGCGGCGCCCAGCGGCAGGTTGATGAGGAAGATCATGCGCCAGCCGGTGCCGAAGTAGTCGGCGTCGACCAGCCAGCCCGCCAGGATCGGCCCGCACACCGCGGACAGGCCCATGACCGGGCCGAACATGCCGAAGGCCTTCTGCGACTCCTTCGGCGGGAACATCTCCTTGATCATGCCGAGGCCCTGCGGCAGCATCACCGCGCCGAACAGTCCCTGCACGACCCGCGCGCCGATCAGCATCCCGGGCGACATGGACACCGCGCACAGCAGCGAGCCGACGGTGAAGCCGGCGGCTCCGACCAGGAACATCGTGCGGCGCCCGTGAATGTCGCCGAGCCGTCCTCCGGTGACGAGCCCGACGGCCATCGAGAGGGTGTAGGCGGCGGCGAGCCACTGGAGCGTGGAGGCGCCGCCGCCGAGGTCGGCCCGCATGGAGGGGCCGGCGATGTTCGTGACGACGGCGTCGAGGAGGTCCATCACCTCGGCCGCGAGGATCACGAACAGCGCAGCCCAGCGCCACCGGTAGGGCGCTGGTGAGTCGATGGGCGTCTCGGCGGACGCGACACCGGTGGTGGACATCGGAAACTCCTCGCGAAGAGGCCGCGCCGGGGTCGACCGGAACGCGGTGGGGCGGACGGGTGTGACTGCCCGGCTTGCCGTCTTGGAGGAAGAAGCACGAGACGAGACGCCGGTGAACGCTGTTCACCCTAACAGAACAGTGCTCATTGAGAGAACAGTGCTCAGCGGGAGAACGGCGTTCATTAAGATATAGCGCAACTCGTCGACCGAGACAAGATATATCGCGTTGAGCCGAGGTGAACGCCGCTCTCCAGGAGAGAACACTGCTCTCCGGCGCCTAGACTGTGGTCATGAGCGACGCGGCCGCCGGCACCCCCGAATCACCCCCGCCGTCCCCCTGGGAACGCGAGCGTCCCGTCCGCGCTCGCGTCACCCCGGCGCGCGAGCCGCTGTCGCGCGAGCGCATCGTCGAAGCGGCCTTCGTGGTGCTGGACCGGTCCGGTCTCGACAAGCTGTCGATGCGTCAGGTGGCGGCCGAACTGGAGGTCGCGGTCTCCGCCCTCTATGCCTACGTCCGCTCCAAGGACGACCTTCTGGAGCTGATGTACACCCGGCTCTTCGCCAGCTTCACGCTGCCCGAACCCGACGCGGAGCGGTGGCAGGAGCAGGTGCGGGACTACGCGCGGTCCTGGCGGTGGCGCCTGCTGTCCCATCGCGACATGGCCAGGATCTCCATGGCGCACGTCCCCTTCACCGCCGAACTGCTGCCGTACGTCGAGGCGTTGCTCGCCATCTTCCGCACCGCCGGACTGCCCGACCGCATCGCCGCCGAGGCCGGTGACCTCATCTCCACCTACATCGACGGGTTCGTCCTAAAGGAGGGCATGTGGCAGGACCGGGCCGCCCAGCACTCCGGCGGCGGCTCCCTGGCCCGCCCCGACTGGCGTGAGATGGCCGACGAGATGCAGAACTACTTCGCGTCGCTGCCCGAAGAGGACTTTCCCCATCTGCGAGCCCTGTCCGGGTCGATGGTGACGGAGTCCTCCGACGAGAGGTTCGACATCGGTCTGGAGATCATCCTGCGTGGCCTCGCGAGCTATCTCCCGGACCGCGAGGCCTGAACCCGGGCGGGGGTGCCGTGGACTCGCCCCGCCCTCGGCTCAGTTGTTCCAGCTCTCGTCGTACGGATCGCGCGGCGTCGGGACCGGCCGCGCCGAACCGACCTCGAGATACGGGATGATGCCGCCGTTGACCGGGTCCGTCGTGCGCCGGGCGGTGTAGCGGCCGGTGACTTCCAGCCAGGTGTCGGGCCGCAGGACGGGCGGCGTCCGTCCGGACAGGCCGATCTTGACCGGCTGGGCGTCCGCGGCACAGCAGTTGAGGGCCATGCGGACGAGATACGGAGCACCGGCGCGGTCGAGCGCGACGAATCCCGTGATCCTGACCGGCCGGCCGCCTAGGGAGCGGCCGTGGCCGTACGCCGCCCTGCTCGCGTAGTCGACCAGTCCGAGGGTGACCGGCTCACCGGAGGGCAGCTTGGCGTAGCCGAAGGGCGCCTGCAGCGCCGTACCGGTGCGCATCGCGCTGTACGAGCCGAGGGCGGGCGGCGCGACCAGGATGAGCGCGAGGAGCGGGAGCACGAGGAGCCACGAGATCCGCGGCTCACGATGCCCGTGCCCGTGCCCATGCCCATGCCCGTGCCCGTCGCCGTCCGCGTCCGCGTCCGCGGGCTCGTGCCCGTCGCCGTCCAGGGGCTGGTGCCCGTGTCCCTGCCCGTCGCCGTCCGCCTCCGCGGGTTCGTGCCCGGCTCCGGCCCGGTCGGCGGAGACCCGGTGGTCGCGTATCTCGTACCAGACCGTCGCCAGGGCCGTGACGACGAGCACCACACCGGCCGCGAGCAGCAGAGGGCGCAACCCGGCCTTCACGTACCGCAGATAGAGGTCCGTGACGCTCGCGTGCAGCACCGCCGCGCCGACGAGGAAGAGTACGGCCGCCTGGGCCTGACGGTTCACAGGAGCACCGCCCCGATCAGTACGGACACGAGGATCGCCAGGGCGAAGGTGGTGGGCGCGAACCGTGTCGCGAAGCCGCGGCCGAACGTGCCGACCTGCATCGCGAAGAGTTTCAGGTCGATCATCGGGCCGACGACCAGGAACGCCAGCCGGGCGGTGAGCGAGAACTGGGTCAGCGAGGCGACCACGAACGCGTCGGCCTCGGAGCAGATCGACAGCAGGACGGCCAGGATCGCCAGGGCCAGGACGGACACCACCGGATTTCCGGCCGCGGCGTGCAGCCAGCTCGCCGGTACGACGGCCTTGAGCGTGGCGGCGGCCATCGCGCCCAGCACGAGGAACCCGCCCGCGTGCATGATGTCGTGCCGCACCGACCCCCAGAACGCGGCCCCCTTGCCCTGGCCCTCGTGAGCGGGACGGGCCGGCGGGCGCAGCCAGTCGGCGCGGCCGAGACGCTGCCACAGCCAGCCCATCGCGCAGGCCACGAGAAGACTGGCGACGAAGCGGGCGAGAACCATCTCCGGATTGCGGGGGAAGGCGACGGCGGTCGCGGTCAGCACGATCGGGTTGATCGCCGGGGCGGACAGCAGGAACGCCAGCGCGGCGGCCGGGGTGACACCGCGGCGCACCAGCGCCCCGGCGACCGGTACGGAGGCGCACTCGCAGCCTGGCAGGATCGCCCCCGCCATTCCGGCGACCGGCACCGCGAGCGCCGGACGCTTCGGCAGCGCGCGGGCGAAGAACGACGGCGGGACGAACACCGCGATGACCGCCGACAGCAGGACGCCCAGAACGAGGAAGGGCAGGGCCTGGACCACCACCGCGACGAACACGGTCATCCAGCTCTGCATCACCGGGGCGGACAGCATCCCGCGGATCGGCCCCTGCGCCGCGACGACCAGCAGCAGGAGCATCGTCAGGGCGAGCGGGGAGTTGATGTTCCAGCCCGGCCGGCCCCGGCGGTCGTCCTCGTCCCGCCGCCGGACCGGCGGCGGGGCTTCCTTGGTGATGGTCACGCTCGAGGTACCTCCGGTCGGGGAAGGGCGCGGCTGCGGATGCCCTTCCGCCTTGAATACGCCGGTCCGGCCACAGCTTCTCACCGGGTGATGAGGGGATTGCCCGCGCCCGGGGGTTTCTTGACCTCCGCCTGACCGGGGCGCGCCGGGCTCACGGTGCGTCGCGGGCTCACGCCTGGCCGGGGGCGTCGGGTACGCACCGCGCGACGCGCTCGTTGTCACATCTCTTTACGTGGCTGTCATGGACCTGTAGCTTCCGGGCCGCAAGCCCTTTCAGGAACTTGCCGGTTCTCCTTGCAAGGCCACTCCTCCCCGCCAACTCCCCTTCCCCGCACCCGCATTGGAGCCGCCCCATGAGCCGCAGACGTGGACGCCCGCCCCTGAGAGCGCTGATGGCGCTCCTGGCGGTGACCGGACTGTTCGGACTGACCCCGCCGGACACGGGGTCCGTCCCCATGGAGAGCACGGCCGCCACCTCCACGACGGCGACCGTCTTCTACTACACGAAGACCAAGAACTGGCCGTCCACCTACCTCCACTACGCCCCGGACGGCGGTTCCTGGACCACCGTGCCGGGCGTCCGGATGGAGGCGGCCTGTACGGACTGGGTGAAGAAGACCGTCGATCTCGGCTCGGCCGCCGGGCTCCAGGCCACCTTCAACAACGGAAGCGGCACCTGGGACAACAACGGCGGCAACAACTACGCGCTGGGCACCGGCACCATCACCGTCAAGGACGGAGTGATCGCCCACAGCGACCCGTGCGCCGACACCGGTACGGGCACCGGCAACCAGGCCACCGTGTACTACTCGACCGCCACCTCGGGCTGGACCACCGCCAACATCCACTACGCGCCGACGGGCGGCTCCTGGACGACGGTCCCCGGCGTCGGCATGGAGAGCGCCTGCACCGGATGGTGGAAGAAGACCCTCGACATCGGTACCGCCACCTCGCTCAAGGCGGCCTTCAACAACGGCAACGGCGTCTGGGACAACAACAACAGCGCCGACTACGCGATCCCGTCCGGCACCACGACCGTGAAGGACCGGACGGTCACCGCCGGCGCCAAGGACCCCTGCGCGGCGCAGGCCCCCGACACCCAGGCGCCGACCACGCCCGCCGGGGTGAAGGCGACCGCCACGAACACCTCGGTGGTCGTGAGCTGGGATCCGGCCACCGACGACACCGCCGTGACGAAGTATCAGCTCACGCGCACTGGCGGCACGAAGGGAACCGTCGTCACCGATGTCGGCTCGACGGTGTACTCCGACACGGGACTTGAGGAGAAGACCGGCTACACCTACACCGTGAAGGCCGTCGACGCGGCCGGAAACACCTCGCCCGCCTCCGCCGCGGCCACCGTCACGACCGGCGAGAAGGCGCCCACGCCGGCCGCCGGGACACCGCTCGGCACCGACCCGCGCAAGGACCCCATCTACTTCGTCCTCACCGCCCGCTTCTACGACGGCGACAGCTCCAACAACCGCGGCGGGAGCCAGGACGTCAAGTCGGGCAACGCGGCCAACAACGACCCCATGTTCCGCGGCGACTTCAAGGGTCTCGTCGACAAGCTCGACTACGTCAAGGCCCTCGGGTTCTCGGCCGTGTGGATCACCCCGGTCGTCCTCAACCGCTCGGACTACGACTACCACGGCTATCACGGCTACGACTTCTACAAGGTCGACCCCCGCCTGGAGTCGGCCGGCGCCTCCTACCAGGACCTGATCAACGCGGCCCACGCCAAGGGCATGAAGATCTACCAGGACGTCGTCTACAACCACAGCTCCCGCTGGGGCGCCAAGGGCCTGTTCACCCCGACCGTCTACGGCGTGCGTGACTCCCAGTGGAGCTGGTACTACGACGAGAAGAACGACGGCTTCGAGTACGACGGCCTGACCGTCGAGCCCAAGTCGGGGAAGTCGTACTACAACGGCGACCTCTGGTCGACCGCCGAACCCTCCGGCAACACCTGCCTCAACTGGGGCAAACCCACTGGCGGCAAGAGTGCCGAGGGATACACCGTGTACAACTGCCAGTGGCCGAGCCCCACGTCGGGCATGTTCCCGAAGGCGTACTACCACCAGTGCTGGATCGGCAACTGGGAGGGCGAGGACTCGCGTTCGTGCTGGCTGCACGAGGACCTCGCCGACTTCAACACCGAGAACGCCACCGTCCAGAACTACCTGATCGGCGCGTACGACAAGTACATCGACATGGGCGTCGACGGATTCCGCGTCGACACGGCCGTCCACATCCCGCGTGTCACCTGGAACCGCCGCTTCCTGCCCGCCATCTACGACCGGGTCACCCAGCGGTTCGGCACGGAGGCGGCGAAGAACTTCTTCGTCTTCGGCGAGGTGGGCGCCTTCGTCAACGACAAGTGGAACCGCGGCTCGGTGAACCACTCCGCGCAGTTCTACACCTGGAAGGAACGCAAGGACTACAGCGCCGACGACGAGACGGCCGCCATCGAGCAGTACACCTACGAGGAGCAGCTCGGCACAGGCAACCAGCCCACCTCCACCAACGCCTTCCTGAGCGGGAACAGCTATCACACCCCGGACCGCAGCCAGTTCTCCGGGATGAACATCATCGACATGCGCATGCACATGAACTTCGGCGACGCGCAGAACGCCTACAGCAACGGCAAGGACTCCGACGACTCCGTCAACGACGCCACGTACAACGTCGTCTACGTCGACAGCCACGACTACGGCCCGAACAAGTCCAGCACCCGGTACAGCGGGGGCACCGACGCCTGGGCCGAGAACATGGCCCTGATGTGGACCTTCCGCGGCATCCCCACGCTCTACTACGGATCGGAGATCGAGTTCCAGAAGGGCAAACAGATCGACTGCGGGCCGACCTGCCCCCTGGCGACGACCGGACGCGCCTACTACGGCGACCATCTCGCGGGGAGCGTCACGGCCTCCGACTTCGGCAAGGCCGACTCCGCGAGCGGCGAGGTCGCGACCACCCTCGCGCAACCACTGGTCAAGCACCTTCAGCGGCTCAACCAGATCCGCCGGGCGATCCCGGCCCTCCAGTCGGGCCAGTACTCGACCGACGGCATCAGCGGCTCGATGGCCTTCAAGCGCCGCTACACCAGCGGATCGACCGACAGCTTCGCCCTGGTCACGGTCACCGGCGACGCGACCTTCACCGGCATCCCGAACGGCACGTACACGGACGCCGTCACCGGTGACGTGAAGACCGTCTCGGGCGGCACGCTCTCGGTGGCCGCGCCCGGCAAGGGAAACCTGCGGGTCTACGTACTGAACGGACCCGGCAGGATCGGAACGGACGGCCCCTACCTCAAGTAGCCCGTCCGCAGACAGGTACGGAAGCGGCGGTCACCGCGGCCCCGCCCGGGCATCCCACGCCCGGGCGGGACAGCCTGACCGCCGCCCTCGCACCGGCCGGGAGCCAGGATGAATGGCGTGCGGAGCGTTGGGTACGCGACCGAAGGACACGCCCGGGAGCGAGACCCGCCCGGGTGGCCGCCCGCCCGCCACGATCCGGGGATCTGCCATGGACACGCCCTTGAACAACAACCACCCCAGCGCACCCGAGGCGACGCCCGCCCAGGAAGCCCTGGACACCCTCGTCACGAACACGTCCGACACCGAGGCGCTGGCCACCCTCGCCGGCAGCGACGTACTGGTGCCCGTACCGGACGACGCCACGGACGCGGACGTCGCCGACCCCCACGCCGTGGCCCTGCCCATCCTGGACGATCCCGAAGGCGGACAGGTCGTTCCGGTGTTCACCTCGGAACAGGAACTGGCCGAGCTCCTCCCCTCCGTCTCCCGCTACCGCCTCGTGCCGCTCGGCGCGCTCGCGGCCCAGTGGCCCTCGGGCGATCTGGACCTCATCATCGACGCCGCCTCACCGCACGGCCTGACCCTCACCTCCGAAGGCGTACGCACGCTCCTCGTGCGCTAGTGCCGCGACAGGCAACGTTCGCCCCGTCGCGACTCCCGGCACGCTCCCCCAAGCTCTTCGAGCAGGGGGGACCCCCACTCGCCGCACCGGC